>JAACED010000004.1 GCA_011682695.1 Gammaproteobacteria bacterium | reverse complement strand
ACTGCCGACTGCCGACTGCCGACTGCCGACTGGCTGCTAGATGCGAATCAGGAGCACCGGGCATGGGGCGCGTCTTGCCAATCGGGTGCTGGTAGAGCCGAGGAGGCCTTCGAACATTCCGCGGCCATGCGCTCCGGCACAGAGCAGGTCGACGTGCTCACGCTCTACCGCTTCGAGGATCGGGCGTGTGGGATCTGCGCCCTCTACGGCGACGGCCTCGGCGTCGATGCCGATGTCGGCGAATGCCTGGACGAGCGGTTCGGCTCTGCGTTCCTGCTGGTCTCTGACGTAGCGAGCAAGGATCGCGTCGTCTCCCGGCCAGTTGGGAGAGAGTGTGGCCACCGGTGTCGGAGAGACGTATTCATCGTCCGTG
Organism: Gammaproteobacteria bacterium; assembly: GCA_011682695.1. NCBI lineage: Bacteria > Pseudomonadati > Pseudomonadota > Gammaproteobacteria > Gammaproteobacteria bacterium. Next base: position 59,868 of record JAACED010000004.1, on the reverse strand, counting down.
TCGGCTCCCTGAAGGATATCCCGCTGTTCGAACAGCGACCGCAGATCTGAGAGGAGGGTGCGCGGAATCTCCACGACCGTCAGTACCGTCACACGATCATCAGGTCTGATGAAGTGCTCGAGGAAGCCGGCTGTCTGGCCGGGATCGAGACTGCCGTCGGTGGCAACCATGATGTGCATAGAGGTACTCCCGCAGAATCGGCTGAGGTTCAGCCTAGTGTCCCGATGGGTAACCCTTACGCTGTTTCGCCGGCCAGGAACGTTGTCCTGGGCCTTCCCTATTACAAAGTACGAAATACCAAGTACGGAATACGAAGTACGCAATACGAAATGCTGGTGTCAGTCCAGTCCGATGCCCGCCCACGGGTCGCTTCCGATCCAGTCACGCGCATCGAAGCGGGAGCCGGTCGGTTCATCGACGTGAGCATGCGCGAGTCGGAGGAAGATAGGAGTGATCTCCGCCGGCGTCGGAAGCTGGGTCGGATCTTCGTCGGGGAACGCCGTCGCCCGCATTCGGGTCGCAGTCCTTCCAGGATTGACGGAGTAGACCCTTCCACCCATCGCCCACTCGTCTGACAGAACCTCCAGCCACCCTTCGAGGGCGAACTTGGAAACCGCGTAGGCCCCCCAACCCTTCCTACCGGCTCTGCCCACGGAGCTGGAGACACCGATGACGGTAGGGAAGGGCCCGTAGTGAGCGGCGAGGGTTCGGTGCAAAAGCTCAACGGCCGTGATGTTCACTTTGAGGACGCGCCGCCAGGCCTGCTCGGGATAGTCCGAGAGTTTGGTTTGTGGGGGACCGAGAACGCCCGCAGCATGGACGACGACTTCGATGCCCTTGCCTTTGAGCGCCTCCACAAGCCTCGCCCGCGTCTCGGCCAGGGTGATATCCCCGGGAATCGATTGCGCATCCCCCGTCCGTTTGGTTCGCGCCACCGACCACACATCGGCTCCTTCGTCGCGATATGCGTCAACGAGGGCCCCTCCGATGCCGGAAGAGCCACCAGTCACGAGGATTCGGCGCCCAACGAGATGCATCGTGCGCAGCTTACGGCACCCCCGGCCACTTGATGGGGCATGAGGGAGTGAATTGGTTGACATGTGGCGCGAAATGGGCCATAGTGGTGCGCAGTGGAGGACCGTAGATGCAATTATCGGAGACTGAGCCGTGTTCCTCGGTGAATACCGGCACGCACTCGACCCGAAGGGCCGTGTCGTGTTGCCCGCCGAATTCCGTGCTCAGCTCGCCGACGGCTGCGTCGTCACCAAGGGGCAGGAGCGATGCCTCTACGTCTTCCCTCTTGGCCGATGGGCTGAAGAGGTGGAGAGATTGAATCGCCTGCCCCGCACGAACAGCAAGGTTCGCGCCTATACGCGTTCGGTATTCGCCGGTGCCAAACAGGAGACCCCTGACCGGCAAGGGCGGATCATGCTTCCCGAACGCCTCCGTGCCTATGCGGATCTCGGCCGCGAGGCCGTGGTGGTGGGTGTCGCGGACCGCATCGAAATCTGGAACCAAGAGAGCTGGGAGCAGCTCTCGTCCGAAGCCGACGACTACTACGCAGACATCGAGGAGGAGTTCGGTACCGAAGGAATCTGAACGCACCCAGGACTGGTGCATTGCCAGCCCCCCGGAACCATGAGGTAAGCCCCTTACTCCGCCCGCTTCCCAATGGTGCCAGCGCCCGGGGGGCTGGCAATGAATCAGACACCGGACAAGAAGCATTACCACAACCCCGTCATGGTCGATGAGGTCGTCGACCTACTGCGCCCAGTTCCGGCCGGCATCATCGTGGACGCCACTTACGGCGGCGGTGGCCACAGTCGAGCTCTGGCCGAGCAGCTGGGTCGCCCGATCGTTGCGATCGATCGGGATCCGGATGCCGTGGCGCTCTCTGCCGGGGTCCACGCCCGAAACTTCCGAGATCTCGCGTCCCTGCTCGAGGAGGAGGGCATCGACGAGATCTCTGGTGCCTTGTTCGATTTGGGCGTCTCTTCCCACCAGCTCGACGAGCCGGCTCGCGGCTTCTCATACAGAGCCCACGGACCCCTCGATATGCGCATGGGTCCGGACGCGGCAACTGCTGCGGGCGAGATGGTCAACGAGTGGGATGAGAACGACCTCACACGAGTCTTGCGAACGTTGGGCGAGGAACGATTCGCGAAGCGCATCGCACATGCAATCGTTCAAGCGCGCCCGATCCTCGACACCGTGCAACTCGCAGACGTGGTGCGCGATGCCGTCCCTGCCGCGACTCGTCGGACCGGTGGGCATCCTGCCCGCCGCACGTTTCAAGCCCTCAGGATCGCCGTCAACGAGGAACTCGAAGCACTCGAGTTGGGGCTCGACGCTGCAATCGATTCGCTGACGCTCGGAGGTCGGTGTGTAGTGATCTCCTATCACTCACTCGAAGATCGCATCGTCAAGCGACGGTTCCTCAGCGGCAGCCAGGGATGTGTGTGTCCTCCCGACCTGCCCGTATGCGGATGCGGCCAGAACGCGGAGCTCCGGATTCTGACGAGGCGACCGATGGCACCTCGAGAAGAAGAGATCGCAGAAAACCCGAGGGCGCGCAGCGCGAAGCTTCGCGCTGCCGAGAAGGTTGCGGCATGACGGCTCGACCAGCGCGCGTTCCCGAGGCAGGTGGCCGGCTGAGGGTCATCACGGGCAGACGGTCGGTGCGGCCGAGACTGGGTGCGTGGGTGCTGTTCACTGGGCTCGCCATCGCGCTCTTCTTTGCTCTCATCCTCTCTCGTGTTGCGTTGGACAAGCCCGCACTCGAGATGAACGATCTCTCCAAGCAGATCGAGGCGGAGCAGATCCACTATCAGCAGCTGCGTCTGCAGGTGGCTCGCCTGCAGGCTCCGGAGCGCATCGTCCCATTCGCGGAGGAGTTGGGACTGACGTATCCGGATGACGTTCGTGTCGTCATTGCCGACGGTGTGGGTGACCGCCGGCCTCCAATGGAGGACCGCTTCGTCGATCTGAAGTCGATCCTCACCGCATCGCCATGAGGATGACCGGAACCAGTGCTGGCGGCCGGAGCCTCGCGGAGAGAGCGTCTCCGGATGCGCTTACCGCGATCTTTCGGCCGCGGAGGTAACCGTGGGCGGCCGGCCGCGAGGCCGCCGCTCGGGTCGAGGACGCCTGGTCGTCGTCGCGCTGGCGGTACTTGTCGCATGGTTCGGCGTGGGTGTGCGCTTGTTCCAGCTACAGATCGTCCAAGCGGCAGACCTCAAAGAGATGGGTCTCGAGCAGAGGGCTAAGGTCAAGGTGCTGGCTGCCGAGCGCGGCACGATCTATGACAGAGAAGGCCGTGAGCTCGCCATCACCGTCCAGGGAAAGACGATCGGTGCGGACACCGACCATCTCCAGCAGCCGGCTCAGGTCGCCGAACTCCTGGCCGTCACCCTGGGAATCGATCAAGCACACGTGCTGGCGACCCTTCAGTCCGGTCGAAGATGGGTGACGATCGCACGTCAGATCGACGCCGAAACAGCGGCGCAGGTGGAGAGACTCGAACTGCCCGGCATCTACTCGTATCCGGAAGCGATGCGCGTGTACCCCGAAGGGTCACTGGCTGCACAAGTACTGGGTTTCGTCGACCCCGACGGCAATGGCCTCGAAGGTCTCGAGTACCGATACGATGAGCAGCTCAGTGGCACACCGGGGGAGGTCCGGTTCGAACAGGATCTGGACGGGAACGTGATCCCTCAGGGTCAGTACGATGTTCGCCCTGCTATTCCTGGCAGCGATCTGGTGACAACGATCGACCGGGACATCGAGTTCATTGCCGAGCGTGAGTGCAAGGCGACGCTCGAACGGACCAAGGCCAAACGGTGCACGGCCGTCGTGCTCGATCCCTTCACCGGTGAGGTGCTGGCCATCGCAGTGGTTCCGGGCTTTGATCCCAACGACCGCAGCGCTTCCACTCAAGACGAATGGGTGAACTGGGCTGTCCTCGGCACGTATGAGCCGGGAAGCACCGAGAAGCTCATCACGGTTGCTGCGGCGATCGAGGAGAATGCCGTCAACGCGGGTACGACGTTCGAGGTCCCCGATGTGATCGAGGTCGTCGACGGAGCCTGTGAGGGCCGCTTGAGCACTGCGGGGGATCAGATCAATGGCTGCTACCACGATGCAGAACGGCATCCCACCGAGATTCTCAGTGTGAAGGACATCGTGACCAGATCGTCGAACGTTGGGACGATCCTCGTCGGTAAACGACTCGGTGATTCGAATCTCGCTCGCTACATCGATGCGTTCGGCCTCGGAAGGAAAACCGGCGCTGACGTACCCGGAGAGTCTCCGGGCAGGTTGAACCTCGACCCCACCTGCCCATCCTGTTTCGCCTCCGCGGCCATCGGCTATTCGGTTTCGGTGACGCCGCTTCAGATGGCGGCGGCCTACGGAGTGGTAGCCAACGACGGGGTCTGGGTCCAGCCACATCTCGTCCGAGAAGTCGTCGACGGGTCCGGCGTCCATCGTCCGATATCACCGGAGGAGCGGCGAGTCATCTCGGTCGACACGGCCCTGGTCATGAGATCCCTTCTCCGTAATGTGATCGAGAGCGACGAAGGAACAGGCGAAAACGCGCGGATCCCTGGCTACACGGCAGCGGGGAAGACCGGTACCGCTCGCAAGTTCGTGGAGGGGGAGGGCTATACGGACGACTACGTGGTGAGTTTCGTCGGGATGGCCCCGGCGAGCAATCCTCGGATCGTGATCGGGGTTGTTGTCGATTCGCCCAAGATCGGTTCGAGTGGCGGGAGCGTAGCCGCACCGGCCTTTTCCAAGATCGCCGAAGACACGTTGCACCGGCTTGGGGTGCCCCCCGATGCGTCCTGAGACGGCAACGCTTTCGACGCTGGCCGCCGACGTCGGCGGACGCGTGATCGGACCCGATGTGCAGATCGAAGATGTCGAACATGACAGCAGGCATGTGCGTCCCGGCACCCTGTTCGTCGCGATTCGCGGGTTCACGACGGACGGCCACCGATTCGTCGCGGCTGCCGTTGCGGCCGGGGCTGCGGCGGTGTGTGTCGAACATCCGGTCCAGGTTCCTGTTCCACAGCTGGTTGTCGGCGAGACCCGCGCCGCACTCGGTCCCCTTGCCGCAGCCGTCCACGGTCATCCCGCCCGGAAGATGGACGTCGTCGGAGTCACGGGCACCAACGGAAAAACGACGGTCACCTACTTCCTCGACACGATCCTGCGCAGCGCCGGAGTCCACTCGGCGCTGATCGGTACCATCGGAGCTCGCATCGGCACGGAGACCATTCCGTTGCAGCGTACGACGCCCGAAGCGTCGGAACTCCAGCGTCTGTTGGCGCGCATGCGCGACGAGCGTGTTGAAGTAGTCGCCATGGAGGTATCATCGCATTCGCTGGTCTTGCACCGTGTCGATGGCACGGTGTTCCGGGTCGCAGCATTCACGAATCTCACGCAGGACCATCTCGACTTCCACCAGGACATGGACACGTACTTCAACGCGAAAACTCAGCTCTTCTCGCCGGAGAAGGCAAACGAGGCGGTCGTCTTCGTGGACGATCCGTACGGTGCACGGTTGGCCGAGTCGACCAGACTGCCAACCACCACTGTCGGTTTTAGACCAGACGCAGACATCCGCGCCGTATCCGTGCATTCCGGTGCAGCCTTCAGCCGCTTTTTCTTGGTCGGCGCAGAGGGACGATTCGCCGTACACTTCCCGATCGGAGGGGTATTCAACGTTGCGAATGCCTTGGTTGCCGCGGGTTGTGCCCATAGCGTTGGGATCAGCATGGATGAGATCGCATCGGGCCTCGGGAACGTCGAAGCGGTGAGTGGTCGCTTCGAAATCGTCAGTGGTGGGCACCCGGTCGCTGTGATCGTGGACTATGCGCACACGCCAGACGGCATCGAAGCCGCCATCGATGCTGCCAGAAGGGCGGTCCCTGGGAGGGTGATCGTTGTCTTCGGGGCAGGCGGCGATCGCGATCGCCGAAAACGCCCGTTCATGGGGTCCGCTGCATCGTCGGCCGATGTCGTGATCATCACCAATGACAATCCAAGGTCAGAAGATCCTGCCGAGATCGCGGACCAGGTCGCTTCGGGGGTTGTCGGATCGGAGGCGCTGATCAACCTGGACCGGCGGAGAGCGATCTTCGAAGCCGTGCGGATGGCAGAGCCGGGAGACATCGTCCTGATCCTCGGCAAGGGTCACGAGCAGAGCCAGGAGTTCGCAAATCGAACGGTACCGTTTGACGATCGGGAGGTAGCCCGCCAGGCGTTGGAGGCCCGCGCGTGATTGCCCTGCTGATCTCCGCCGCCGTCGCTTTCGTGGTTTCGATCCTGGCGACCCCGTGGGCGCTTCGCAAGCTCCGGGAGCACAACATCGGGCAGTTCATCCAAGAGGAAGTCTCTGGGCATCTACACAAGCAGGGAACCCCGACGATGGGCGGCGTCGTGATGATCGGTGCCGTCCTCATCGGCTATCTCGTCTCGCACGTCAGAGTGTGGGGGCTCGAAGGGTTTCGCCTGTCCGTCATCCCCCTTTCAAGCGGCGGACTGCTGGCACTGCTGGCACTGACCGGGATGGGTGCGATCGGTCTCGTCGACGATTACCTCAAGGTCTCCAAGAAGCGAAGCCTGGGACTCGGAAAGGCGGCGAAGTTCGGCGGGCAGCTCACCGTGGCTGCGCTGTTCGCCTGGGGAGCGACCAACGCCGGCATCTCGACGGAGTTGTCGTTCACGCGTCCTCTCGGTATCGACTTGGGTGTGTTTTTCGTCGTCCTCGTATTGGTCATGCTGGCGGGAACCGCCAACGCCGTGAACCTCACAGACGGCATGGACGGACTTGCTGCAGGATCTGCTGCACTCGTCTTCGGGGCGTTTGTGATCATCGGGTTTTGGCAGTTCCGGCATCCGGAGTTCTACAACGGATTGGATCCTCTCGAGTTGGGCGTTGTCTCGGCGGCGATGCTCGGCGCGCTTCTCGGCTTTCTCTGGTGGAATGCCGCCCCCGCGCGCATTTTCATGGGTGATGTTGGATCTCAGGCGCTCGGTGGGCTGATGGCGGCTCTTGCGCTGCTCACCAACACGCAGCTGCTCCTGATCCTGCTCGGAGGTCTGTACGTGGCGGAAACGGTATCGGTCATCCTGCAGGTTGCGAGTTTCAAGTTGACGGGGCGGCGCATCTTCCGCATGGCTCCGTTTCACTACCACTTCGATCTCGGCGGTTGGCCTGAGACGACGGTCGTCGTGCGCTTCTGGATCATCGCGGGGCTCTGTGTGGCGCTTGCCCTCGGCATCTTCTACGGCGACTTCGTCAACAGCGGACTCCTCGACGTCCCGTTCAGGGCCAACTGATGCGCACGCTGATCATCGGTGGTGCTGTGTCTGGATCGGCGGCCGCACGGCTTGCAGCGAGGCTCGGGTATCGGGTGACGGTGTACGACGCCAACCCGGCGGTGTGTCAGTCGGTGCTCGCTGAAGGGTTTGCCACGGTCGGCGGACCGTGGAGCACAGATCTGTTGACCGGCATGGAATTGGTCGTCGTCAGCCCAGGAATCCCCGAACGCGCCGCTCCCGTGATCGATACGTTCGAGGCGGGAATTCCCCTGTGGTCGGAACTCGAATTCGCGGCAAGGCACGTGGATGCTCCGTTGGTTGCCGTCACCGGCACGAACGGCAAGACGACTGTCACGTCTGTGATCGCCGCCATGCTGCAGGCGAGCGGGATGCGGGCGATCGGGGCGGGCAACATCGGCACCGCCTTGTCGGATGTCGCGGGAGGGCAGTGGGACGCAGTCGCCGTCGAGGCATCGAGCTTCCAGCTGCGTTTCATCGAGGAGTTCCATCCGCACGTTGCCGTGGTGCTCAATCTCGCTCCAGATCATCTCGACTGGCACGGTTCGCTTTCTGCATACGGACAGGCAAAAGCACGGATCTTCGAGAATCAGACAGACGAAGACGTGTTGATCTATGACCGCGAAGACGAGGGGGCAGCAGGGCTCGTAGAGCCCGCTGTGGCTCGCAAGATCGCGCTCTCATACCGTGACGGCTTCACGTATGGAACGCTTTCTATTCCACTGGAACAGATTCCGGTTCGAGATGCAGCATTCGTCACTGATCTGAAGGCAGCGGCGGTAGCCGCCTTGGAGATGGGGGCTTCGCAAGAAGCGGTGGAGGCAACTGTCCGATCCTTCCGACCTGCCACCCATCGGCGCACCCTCGTGGGCACCTGGCAAGGGGTGCAGTGGGTCGACGACTCGAAGGCGACAAACCCCCATGCTGCTGTCGCTTCGATACGGGCATTCCCATCCGTTGTGCTGATCGCCGGCGGCCGTAACAAGGGGCTGGACTTGGCTTCCGTGGCTGCAGTCGGGTCGATCCGGCATTTGGTGCTGATAGGCGAGGCGACATCTGAGTTGGCGCAGGCGGCAGGTGACACGCCGTGGACGGCTGCGTCCACCATGGAGAAGGCGGTTGCGATAGCGGACGCCGTGTCCGAGTCCGGCGACACGGTGCTGCTCGCGCCGGCGTGTGCGAGTTTTGACATGTTCTCGTCGTACAGGGCACGTGGCGATGCATTCGTCAAGGCGGTTCGTGTGCTGAAGGAGGGACCATGAGCGCAGGAGTCACCTCGATCACCCGTGCCAGGACTGCCCAACGCAAGGTCGCCCAACGACGCTCCGCCAACACACGGTACGCAGTTCTCCTGCTGGTTCCGGTGGCGTTACTCACTGTGATCGGCCTCGGAGCGATCAGGTCGGCATCGTCGGTGGTGGGGATCGAACTGTATGGGGACGGTTGGGTCTATTTCAAGAAGCAGGCGCTCTGGGTAGGGATCGGGGTGATCGTCGCGATCATTGCTGCGAGAGTTCCTTATCGCGTCTACCGGAAGGCGGCAGGCCCACTTCTCATCGCGTCGATTGTCGGACTCATTGCCGTGTTGCAGTTCGGTGTGGTGGCCGGAGGCTCGAGACGGTGGATCGAGATTGGTTCGTTGACGTTCCAGCCATCCGAGTTCGCCAAGTTCAGCGTTGTTGTCTATCTCGCGGCTGCTCTGGAGCGAAAGGAGCGCCTCCTCGGCGACATGTGGCACCTGGCCGTACCACTGGGAGTATCCGGAGGCATCGCCGTGCTCCTGGTTCTCCTGGAACCGGATTTGGGCACGGCGCTGGTGATCTTCGGCGCAGCCTTCGCTGTCGCTGCCGTGTCGGCGGCCCGATTTCGCCACCTCGCGGTGACTGCACTTGGTGGCTCCGCGGCCGCGCTGCTCCTCGCAATCGTATCCCCGTACCGACGCGAACGACTCACGTCGTTTCTGCATCCGTTTGCGGATCCACTCGGTAGCGGATGGCAAGTCGTCCAGAGCTACGTTGCACTCGGCACCGGGGGTGCGTTCGGTGTCGGGCTCGGTGCCAGTCGCGCTCGATGGTCGTTTCTCCCCAACGCCCATACCGACTTCATCTTTGCCATCATCGGTGAGGAGACCGGGTTCGCGGGAGGGGTGACCGTGCTCGCGATGTTTGCCTTGATCGGCGTCATCGGCTATCTCATTGCGATCCGTGCACCTGACCGTTTCGGCCGTATGCTCGCAGTCGGGATCGTTTCCTGGCTTTCGCTCCAGGCTCTTGTCAACTTGGGGGGCGTCGTTGGACTCCTTCCGATCACCGGAATGCCACTGCCGTTCATGTCCGTCGGGGGGAGTTCTCTCGTCACGGCTTTCGGCGCGGTCGGTGTGCTCGTCAACATCGCTCGGAACGGGGCGAATCCGACCACATGAGCTATGCCATCGCCGCCGCAGGTACAGGTGGGCACGTTTACCCGGGTCTCGCAATCGCCGAAGAACTCGGACGCCGCGGAGTGGCCAAAGAGGACATTCTCTTCATCGGTGGAGATCGACTGGAGGCGCAGGTCTATCCCGGAGCGGGTTTCCCGTTTCTTGCCCTCAGCCTGCAGAGCCTCAGCCGAAGTCTCTCTCTCGACAATCTCAAGCTGCCCTTCGTCGTGCGCAAGGCTGCTCAGCGAGCACGAAATGAGTTCCAGCTACGAGGGGTGAAGGTGGTCCTCGGTATGGGCAGCTACGTCACCGTACCGGTCGGATGGGCCGCTCACCGCACGGAGATACCCCTATACCTGCACGAGCAGAACGCGGCAGCCGGACTCGCCAACAGGATCATGTCCCGATGGGCACATACGACGTTCGTGTCGTTCGAAGGGACAAAAGGTGTCCGCCGCCCCGAAACGGTCGGAACGCCGATACGGCGAAACTTCTTGATGAGTCGCGCCGACCTTCGCCACGTGGCCCTGGCTCGCTACGCTCTCAATCCGGGTACTGTCGTTGTCGGGGTATTCGGAGGCAGCCTTGGGGCAGGCGTGCTCAACACTGCGATCGGTGAACTCGCGCGCCGTTGGGAAGGTCCCGCGATCTCATTGCTTCACCTGGTCGGCACACGGAATGTGGATGGCATCGACACGGAGGAAGGGCGCGTGCCCTGGACCGTCGTGGGTTTCGAACAGGCTATGGAGTACTTCTACGCAGCGAGCGATCTCGTCGTATCTCGTGCCGGAGGGGTTGCCGTCGCCGAAATTGCTGCGACGCATACCCCTTCCATCCTCGTACCCGGAGGCTTCGGCGGCGGTCACCAAGCGTCGAATGCTGCCGCCATGGAACGTGCCGGAGCTGCAGTGCATCTTCCCGAGGAGCAGATCTCCAGTCTGCCATCTGTCGTGAAAATGCTCGTAGAAGACCCAGCGCGGCGCAGGGCGATGGCCGAAGCGGCCATTTCGATTGCTCGCGTCGATGCCGCCGAGCGCATCGCAACCACACTCGTGTCTGCCCATGGCTGAGATCGCCGACCGCGTCCATATCGTCGGAGTTGGAGGCTCCGGGATGAGCGCACTGGCGAAGTTGTTGTCGGGACTTGGCCATCGGGTGAGCGGCTCCGATATCCGTCCAAGCCTCGCTCTCGAGCGTCTATCCGATCTCGGTATCAAGACATGGGCAGGCAGTGACCCGGACGCGATGGCAGACGTGGGGCTCGTAGTCGCCTCCTCCGCGGTCCCGGACTCGGATCCGGAGCTTCGCGCCGCGATCGCGGCGGGGATTGCGGTATGGGACCGTCCGCGGCTTCTCGAGGCGCTGACGTCCCGAATGCCTGCCGTGGGCGCCACCGGAACCCACGGAAAGACGACGTCGAGCGCTCTGCTGGTTGCTGCTGCGAGAGGTACGGGTCTCGAACCTTCCTTCGTGGTCGGTGGTGAGCTCATGGGGCTGGGAACGAATGCCGCCGTCGGGACCGACGATCTGTTCATTCTCGAAGCCGACGAGGCCTTTGGCACCTTTCTTTCCCTGCATCTACGCGCACTGATGGTCACCAACGTCGAAGCTGATCACCTCGACCACTACGGGTCGATGGACGCACTCGAGGACGCATTCGTGGAGGTGGTCCGCAACGTGGACGGCCCGGTCGTGATCTGTGCAGACGATCCCGGAGCCCGGAGGGTCGCGCAACGCACCGATCAACCGACCTACGGGCTCAGCGACGATGCTCGGTGGAGGATTCGCGATCTCAGCCTCTCCAGCGACGCGGTGCGCTTCACGTTCATGCGCACCGCCGTGAAGGTTCCCAGACCAGGTCTACACATCGCTCGCAATGCCGCAGGTGTTCTCGCTTTGGCCGCCGAACTCGGACTCGACGTCCAGGCGGCCGCAGCCGGCATGGAGCAGTTTCGTGGAGTGCGGCGCCGATTCGAGCTCCGTGGTCGTGTGGCCGGAGTGACCGTTATCGATGACTACGCGCATCATCCAACTGAAATCGCGGCGACCATCGAAGCGGTGACTCGTGGGCAGTGGCATCACGTCTGGGCCGTGTTTCAGCCGCATCGCTACAGCAGAACCAAAGAACTCCACCGCGAGTTCGGAGCTGCGTTCTCAGCTGCCGACGAAGTCGTTGTCACCGACATCTACGCTGCAGGAGAGACGCCGGTCCCCGGTGTGACCGGGGAGCTGGTTGCCGACGCGGTGCGAGCACGGACCAGCAGCCATGTCACATACGTGCCGCACAGGGTGGACCTCGCCGACTTCCTTGCCCGTCACGTAGAGCCTGGCGACCTCGTGCTCACCCTCGGTGCAGGTGACATCACGCTGCTGGGCTCCGAGTTGGTGAAACTGTTGGAGGAAGGATGAGTGTGTGGGACTCGATGGTCGCCGAGGGATTCCTCGACCACGATGTTTCACTCGGACCGCTGACCACCTACAAGCTCGGTGGAACGGCCCGCTATCTGGCCACGGTCGAGGACGAGGGTGCACTCGAGCGGATCGCCCGCCATCTCGCCATGGAACCTGTCGATGTGGTGGTGTTTGGCCGCGGGAGCAACATCCTCGTCTCGGACGAAGGCTTCGACGGCCTCGTCGTGCGTCTCGGAGCCGGATTCTCCTGGGTGCGTATCGGAGAGTCGGTCTCGGCGGGTTCCGCGACCCCGCTGCCGCTCCTGGCGAGGGAGGCGGCGAAGGCCGGTCGACGTGGCCTCGAATTCTTTGTGGGCATCCCGGGATCGGTAGGGGGAGCAATCAGGATGAACGCCGGATGTCACGGGTCCGAGACTCGTGACCGGCTCGTGTCGGCGACGGTCATCGACCTCGCGACCGGCACGTCGAGTCGATTCGGCCCTTCGGATCTGGATCTGTCCTACCGGCACTCGCGTCTCGGACCGCTCGAAATCGTGACGAGGGCCGAGTTCTCGACCGAGCCGGGGGAGCGGGCGGCGGGCGAGAAACTGATTCGTGACATCACCCGATGGAGGAAAGAGCACCAGCCCGGAGGAGTCCTCAGCGCGGGAAGCGTATTCAAGAACCCGCCAGGGGACAGTGCAGGAAGGCTGATCGACGAAGCAGGCCTGAAGGGACTTGCCATCGGGGGAGCACGGGTGTCGATGTTGCACGCCAACTTCATCGAGGCCGGACCGGAGGCGACCGCCGCCGATGTGCATGCGCTCATTCGTGATGTTCAGCACCGGTTGCAGGAGATGGGTGTCGCTCTTGAGCCCGAAGTGCGGTTCGTGGGCCGGTTCGAGGACGATGTATGAGCATGGAGCCACGGCTGGAGCATCGGCGCCGCGAAGTGAGGGAGACGGCGGCTCGCGGGCGGTTGAAGACGGTCCTGTCGGCCATGGCGCTGGCGGCCGTGCTCGGCATCGGGGCATGGTTCGTCCAATCCCCTTGGCTGGCCGTGCAACAGATCGGTCTGTACGGAGTGGATCGTTCCGATGCCGCCGCCGTCGTCGAGGAAGCCGGCGTACGGGTGGACGTGCCGATGTTGAGGGTGCGACCCCGCGCCGTCGAGGAGCTGCTCGAGCAAGACCCTTGGATTTCCCGGGCAAAGGTCAGTCGAACGTTTCCCCACACCGTGGAAATTCAGATACATGAACGAACGCCGATAGCAGGTTTCCAGTGGGGAACCCGGTGGCTGCTGATCGCGGCCGACGGCATGCTCCTTGGTCCGGCCGATCATGTTCCTGACGATGCCGCGTTGCTGCTACTTGGCGACGTCGATCCTGGAGCACCTGGCGAGATCGTCGGACCAGGGCTGGTCGGAGGTGCGGTCGAGTACGTGGCAGCCCTCCCGGTGCCGATGCGTTCGGGGACCGTGGTGGAAGTCCGTAATGGCGAACTGTGGTCGCGTACGGCATCGGTGTACGTTCGGTTGGGAGCGCCAGTCGACATGGCGGAGAAGGCCGCTGCGCTCGAAGCCGTGCTGGCCGACGGAGTGCCGGAAGGATCCGTTGTCAACTTGATCGCGCCCTCCCGTCCGGCAGTAGAAGGCTCTAGTTGAGGGTGAAGGCTTTTCGCTTTACAAGCAGATACAGTGACCTAAAGTTCTAGTCGAGATTCAAGTGAGGAAGTTGCCATGAGTGGGTCTGCAAAGAGGAGTACATCGCCGCAAAGTTACCTGGCCGTGATCAAGGTCGTTGGCGTTGGAGGTGGCGGTGTCAACGCGGTGAACCGTATGGTCGATGCGGGCGTTCGCGGTGTGGAATTCGTGGCAGTGAACACTGACGCCCAGACACTGCTCATGTCGGACGCAGACGTCAAGCTCGATCTCGGGCGGGACATTACGCGCGGGCTCGGAGCGGGAGCGGATCCCGACGTCGGCAGGTCTGCCGCGGAGAGCCATCGAGAAGAGATCGAGGAAGTCCTCAAAGGGGCCGACATGGTCTTCGTGACGGCCGGAGAAGGCGGCGGGACCGGAACGGGAGCGGCTCCCATCGTGGCCGAGATCGCCAAGGAGGTCGGAGCGTTGACCGTCGGCGTGGTCACGAGACCCTTTGGATTCGAAGGCCGGCGCAGATCGGTGCAAGCCGAGCAAGGAATCCAGAATCTTCGTGAAGCGGTGGACACCCTCATCGTGATTCCGAATGATCGCCTCCTCGAACTGACCGACCCGAAGACGCCGATGCTGGAAGCGTTCAAGATGGCGGACGAGGTGCTGACCGGTGGCGTGGCGGGGATCACAGGTCTGATCACTACTCCGGGCCTCATCAACGTCGACTTCGCGGACGTCCGCACAATTCTGACCGACGCGGGAACGGCGGTGATGGGAATAGGTCGGTCGTCCGGAGAAGGGCGAGCCGCTCAGGCGGCACAGCGGGCGATCTCCAGCGGTCTGCTGGAGACATCGATGGAAGGTGCTCGGGGTGTGTTGCTGATGGTGGCTGGTCCGGAGGACATGACACTGCACGAAGTGAACGAGGCAGCGACTCTCGTTGCCGACAAGAGTGACGATCAAGCCGACATCATCTTCGGAGCGGTCGTTGACGGCACACTGGGGGACGAGGTTCGCGTTACGGTGATCGCCGCAGGTTTCGACCGCTCCCGTAGGCCGTCGGGATTCGCATCCGGGAGACTTCAGGGAGATGATGACCTGATTCCCAGCTTCGTTCAGGGATGACTCGAGGCCGTACGGCGTTCAGCATCGCCGCGGACGGCGACCTGCGATCCGACGCGGAGGCGCGTGACGCATTCGCCGCAGCACTCGGGATCAGTTCGGAATGGGCAACGGTTCGCCAAGTGCACGGCGGAGCAGTTGTACACGTGGATCGGCCGGGGGATGCGGGCGCCGCCGACGCCTTGTTCACGACCGTACCCGGACTTCCCGTAGCCATCTTTACCGCCGATTGCTACGCCGTTGCCCTCCTTTGCGATCGCGGTGTCGGCATTGCACACGCGGGTTGGCGTGGTCTCGCAGAGCGGGTGGTCCACAATCTGAGGGAGGCGATGATCGACGCCGGGGTGGCACCGACGCGCGCGGTGATTGGACCGGGAATCGGCCCATGTTGTTTCGAGGTTGGGGAGGAGGTGTCCGCCGTATTTGATGGGCACGAGGCGGTCACGACGTCAGGGACGCCGAGCGTCGACCTCGCCGGGGTCGTGCGAGACGAACTGGACGGCCTCGACTGGTGGGAAGATAGAGGATGCACGCGATGCGGAAGAGGATTCTTTTCGCACAGGCGTGATGGAACCACGAAGAGGATGGCAGGCGTGGCATGGTTGCCGTGAGACTGGCCGAGATCGAGACTCGTATTCGGCGCGCAGCGGCGCGCTCAGGACGCAATCGTGCCGACATCACGCTCGTAGCGATAGGAAAGACGCATCCGGCGGCCGTGCTCCAGGCGGCGTACGATGCAGGGCAGCGGGTGTTCGGTGAGAACCGGGCACAGGAACTGGTCGGCAAGGTGGGGCAACTTCCCGGCGACATCGAGTGGCACTTCGTCGGGCACCTTCAGCGCAACAAGGTCCGGTTGGTGCGCCCCATCGTTTCGCTGCTTCACTCGATGGACAGTGTGACGTTGGGGGCAGCGTGGCTCAAGGGCCCGGGCTTGGCACCTCCGGTACTGATCGAGGTCAACATCGGCGGAGAGCCCCAGAAACCGGGCGTTCCGATCGAGATGGTGGACGAGGTCACGGACCACTTGATGGCGCTCGGCGTCGACGTTCGCGGTCTGATGGCGGTTCCTCCGATTGCCCAGGATGCCGAGCAGGTCCGGCCGTACTTTCGAGAACTGGCGACACTGCGAACACGGCTCGCGGAACGCTGGCCGTCGATCACCGAACTCTCGATGGGCATGACAGACGACTTCGAAGTGGCGATAGAGGAAGGATCGACGATGATACGTCTGGGACGGGCTATCTTTGGTTCCCGCATGACAAAAGGGGTCGTATGAGTTCGTTGTTCCAGAAGGCGTTGCTCTATCTGGGGCTTGTGGATGAAGAGGGCCTGGACGAAGAGCAGCCGGAGGCGGCAGCCGTTGCGCCGTTCCAGTCGAACATCCGCACCGTGTCCGGCAATGACGCACATGTGCGCGGCCGGAGAGTGGAACCGCCCGAAGATATCGGTCATCCGGGTGGCTCTGCCGTGCGGGCCACTCCTCGATCCGAGACACGCGTGGACATCGTGACGGCGGTCACATTCGATGATGCGAAGACAGTCGCCGACCGGATTCGAGGGCGTCAGCCGGTAGTGCTGAACATGCGGGAGACGGATCCGGACATGGTGCGGCGTCTGATCGACTTCGCCAGCGGCCTCACCTACGGACTCGACGGCACGATGGGCAAGATCGCCGAGGGCGTGATCCTCATCCTTCCGCACGGCCTCAGTCTCGGCCGCGCGGAACGACGACGTCTCGCGGATCTCGACCTCTACGCCGTGGACGACGAGTAGATGGCGCTTCTCTGCAATCTGATCTTTCTCTACGAACTGGTCGTGTTCGCTCGCATCCTCATCGACTGGTTCCAGGTGCCGTTCGATCATCCGGTGGCGAAGCTTCGCGACGCGCTCGCCCTTGTCGTGGATCCGGTACTGCGACCTTTGCGACGTGTGATCCCGCCGCTTCGTATGGGAGGGATGGCGCTGGACTTGTCGCCGTTGGTGTTATTGATCGGTTTGTCGCTGCTCCAAGGAATCGTTTGTTGAACCGGGCTATGCTGCCCGCGGACGCTCAGAGGTGGTTACATGTCGTTGAATCCGATTGACATCGAACAGAAGACGTTTCGTGTTGCCCTCCGGGGCTACGCCGAAGAAGAAGTTGACGCGTTCCTCGACGAGATCGTCGCGTCGATGAGATCCTATGAAAAGGGGCTCCAGGAGGCGCAGGAGCGCGTCAGAGATCTCGAACAGCGCCTCGCGGAGACGCAGGAGGCCGAAGACCGAATCAAGAAGACGCTCGTCATCGCGCAGAAGACTGCAGACGAAGTAGTTCGAGAGGCGCGTTTCGAGGCGCAACAGATCCTCTCCGAGGCTCGACTGGACGCGTCGGAGATCGAGACGGAACAGGCCAGACGGCGTGAACGCCTGGGATCCGAGGTCGGCATGCTCCAGGGAGTCGTCGCAGAGTTGCGGGCTCATGTCCGCGATTTGACGGAGCGTCTTCTGACACAGGTCGAGGACGTGGAGTCCGCCATGTCGAGCGTTATTCCGGCTGAGCTGCTCAAGGAAGTAGAACCGGTTTCTGAGCCCCTCGAAGAGGAATCCGAGGCCGTTCACGAATCGGACGAGTCCTACGAGGGCGAAGAGCACACAAGCGAGGCCGACGAGCCTGAGGACGAAGAGGGCTTTGACGAGGCAGAGAGCGGAGAGGTCTATTTGGGCTCCGATCGGCGTCCCTGGGAGCGCTACGGCGACTGAGCCGGGCCTGGTACCACGTACCCGAGCGAAGCTCGCTTCACCTAGCCGGCTCGCTCGATCCGCACCCGGACGGTCGTGCCGTCGATGTTCAGTGTCTGACCGTCCTCCACGGAGCCAACGCGTTCAAAGCTGTGCGCGAGTACCTCGGTCATGATCATGTCACGATGCCGCTCGAGCGCTTCTGCCAGACTCGTGTCATCAGTCGACCATGTCGCCATGATGCGGTCGCTCACGGCGAGTCCGCTGTCACGACGGAGCTGCTGAATCCGGTTGACGAGTTCGCGAGCCAACCCTTCGGCCTGGAGTTTGTCAGAAAGACTCACGTCGAGGGCAACCGACAGAGGTCCCTCGGCTGCGACAACCATCCCGGGTCTCGGAGTGCGTTGCACGACGATGTCGTCGGAAGTGATCCGGTGACCGTGGATCTCTACCGCCGCTCCGCCGAGGATCGACTCGATCGAATCTCTGGACAATTCGGTGATCGCGGAGGCAACCTGACGAATTGCCGCTCCGAGTCGCGGTCCGAGTCTCTTGAAGTTGGCCTTCGCACGGATGTCGACTGCAGCGCTCTCGTCGACACCGGTGATGACCTGTTTGACGTTCAGTTCGTCGGCGATGATCGATGTGTGGGCGTTGATCGCTTCGAGGATCTGCCGGTCTTTGCCGAAGACGGTGATTGAGCGCAGCGGCTGTCTGACTCTGAGACCGTTCGAGACCCTGAGTGACCGACCGAGCGTGACGGCCGATCGCACGATCGCCATCTGCTGTTCGAGCGTCTCGTCGATGAGATCTCTTCTCGCCGTCGGATAGTCCGAAAGGTGCACTCCGGCCGGTCCCTGTTCGTTCGGTTCCCGCTGGGTGACGACCAGCCCCTGGTAGATCTCCTCGGTGACGAAGGGAAGGACCGGCGCAATCACCTTCGAGAAGGTCACCAGCACGTCATAGAGGGTTGCGAAGGCGCTGAGCTTGTCATCGTCGCTTGCTTCGCGGGCGCGCCAGAAACGCCGCCGCGAGCGTCTGATATACCAGTTGGTGAGATGATCGATGAACTCGATCATCGGCGGCACGACCGCGTACAGGTAGTAGCCCTCCATCATCTCGTTCACCTTGGAGATCAGGCTCTGGAGCATGGACAGGATCCATCGGTCGAGCTCCGGTCGTTCCTCGGGCGGTGGTGCGTGGGCAAGGTCGCGGCGCGTGATGCCGTCGGCTTCCGCGTACGTCGTGAAGAACGAGTACGCATTCCAAAGGGGGAGGATGACGGTTCGGGTCACCTCCTTGACGCCGGCTTCGGTGAAACGCAGCGGCTCGGCCCTCAGCAGCGGCGAGTTGATGAGATAGGCACGCAGTGGATCTGCACCGTAGGAGGAGAGCACATCCATCGGGTCCGGATAGTTCTTCAGGCTCTTGGACATCTTGTGGCCATCTTCCGCGAGGATCAGGCCGTTCACGACACAGTTGCGGAACGGCATCTCATCGAAGATCGCGCTGGCAAGAACGAGCAGCGTATAGAACCATCCTCTGGTCTGGTCGAGTCCCTCGGCGATGAAATCCGCCGGGAACTTGAGATGGAACGTGTCGGCGTTCTCGAACGGATAATGGTGCTGCGCGTAGGGCATCGATCCAGATTCGAACCAGACGTCGAGGACTTCGGGAACACGGTGCATGAGTGCACCACATTCAGGGCACGGGATCGTGACCTCGTCGACGATGTGCTTGTGCAGATCGGTGAGGCGAACGCCCGACTGTGCTTCCAGTTCGTCAACGGATCCGATACACGTCTGATGCCTGCAGGACCCGCATTCCCATACCGGGATGCAGCTTCCCCAGTAGCGATTCCTGCTGATCGCCCAGTCCCTGGCGTTTTCCAGCCAGTTGCCGAATCGTTTCTTGCCGACGTAGTCGGGTACCCAGTGGATTTGATCGTTGAGTTCGACCATCCGGTCCTTGAAGGCTTCGACGTTGACGAACCATGTCGGGATCGCTTTGTAGATCAGTGGAGTGTGGGTGCGGTAGCAGAAGGGATACGAGTGGCGGATCTGCTCACGTTTCACCAGCAGACCGCGTTGCCTGAGCAGGTCGATCAGCACCGCGTCGGCATCTTTGACGTACATGCCGGCAACGTCTGGCGCAGCTTCGGTGAAGCGTGCTTCCGCGTCCACCGGGTCTACGAGCACGTCGAGCCCGGCGTTCTGCAGGGCGTAGAAGTCGGCCTCTCCATATGCCGGTGCCATGTGGACGAGGCCGGTCCCTTCATCGGTCGTCACCTCGACGCTGGAGATCACCCGGAAGGCGCCGCGATCCCGCTCGGTTTCGAAGTAGTCGAACGGAGGTTTGTATGGGGCACCGACGAGTTCTCGTCCCGACGCCGTTGCCACAACCTCACCATCGGGCCAGAAGTCGTCCTTGCGGGCTTCGGCGACCCAGTGTCTCTCGTGGTCGCGTAGCACGGCCACGTAGGAGATGTCTTTACCGACTGCGACAGCGAGGTTTCCGGGCAGCGTCCACGGGGTTGTCGTCCAGATGACGAAGTAGTCGCCTTCGCGAACAGGGCCATGCGACCGCAAAACGGGGAGGCGCACGGTGATCGCCGGATCGTCCACATCGCGATACTCGAGGTTGGCCTCGAAGTTCGAGAGGGGCGTCGACGCTCCCCATGAATACGGGAGTACCTTGAAGGCGCGATAAACGAGGCCTTTGACCCAGAGCTGCTGGAAGACCCACCAGACACTCTCCATGAAGTCGAGGTCCATGGTCTTGTAGTCGTCCTCGAAATCCACCCAACGCCCTACACGGCGAGTGATTCGTTCCCACGCTTCGGTGTTCGTCTGAACGCGGGCCCGGCAGGCCTCGTTGAAACGCCGAACGCCGTAGGCTTCGACATCTTTGGGACCGTTGAGACCGAGAGCTTCCTGCACCTCCATTTCGATGGGAAGACCGTGGGTGTCCCATCCGAATCGCCGCACGACTCTGTGACCGCGCATCGTCCAGTAGCGCGGCACGATGTCCTTGATCACTCCGGCGAGGAGATTCCCGTAGTGGGGGCTGCCGGTGGCGAAAGGAGGACCGTCATAGAAGGTGTACTCGGTCTCTTGTGGACGCATCTCGACCGATGTGTGGAAAGCGTCGATGTCGTCCCACAACTCCAGGATGCGTTCTTCGAGATCTGGGAAGGAGACGCCTGGTTCGACTCGGGTGAAGTACTTGTCGTTCATGTCGGTCCGAGCATCGTAGCGGCCAGTGTCCAGGATCCGGTTTCCAGACGACCGGGCCGCTTGTCCAGCGACGGCCGAATGCCGTTGGTCGAGCACTGGTTACCCTTGCGGCATGCCGCCGTTTCGTGCCCATCCGGAAGGAACCGAGGTCACAGTCTGGGTCGTTCCCGGCGCGTCACGGACCGAAGTGGCCGGTCTGCACGACGGCGCACTGAGAGTGCGAGTGGCTGCACCGCCAGAAGGCGGAAAGGCGAACAAGGCCGTGGTCCGCATGATTGCGGAGAAGACCGGTGTCAGAGTTCGCCTGATGTCCGGCACTGCTTCGCGTCGAAAACGCCTGCTCATCGAGGGTTTGACGCCGCGAGAAGCGGCCAAGAGTCTGCTGAGCAGCGCCGGTTCGTAGTTCGTGCTTCGTATTCCGTACTTGGTATTTCGTATTTCGTACCGCGACGTAGCAGTGATGCAGGACCGCGGGGCGGTGTGACGGCTCGAGTGCAACGGCCCCGTGTGGATCGGTGGGCAAACCAGTCGCCGGTTTCGCGCTGTCGGTTCCCGGCAAGAGTGTGTGGTTCCAGTTACCGGAGACTGAGTTTTGGGCACTTCCGATCTTATGATCTGTGCGCAGGCCGGCGAGGTGCTATCTTCCCGTGGATTATGACCCGTCAGCTTTCCTCGTCCACTCTGGAGAAATACCGGCGTCGCCTCGAAAAGGATCGCCGGGAGCTTCGAGAGACGATCGAGGACCATTTGCAGGATCTCGAGGAAGCTCGGTTGGCCCAGGCGGCCGGAGAACGCAGCGCCGATCCGGCGAGCACGGAGACCGGTTCCGCTGCAACGGTGTTCGAAGCCGAGCTCTCGATGGTCCGCAACACGAGAGAGCTGCTCGCGCAAGTCGAGGAGGCTCTTCGGAGGTTCGATGCCGGGACCTATGGGATTTGTGCCGATTGTGGGAAGCGCATTCCGACTGCCCGTCTCACCGCGCTCCCTTATACGACGTTGTGCGTCGAGTGCGCGGCAAGACGCTGAGGCGCAAAGCAGCTGCTGTCGGTCTCGCCGCGTTTGTGGTGGGGCTCGATCAGATCACGAAGGCGTGGGCCCTCCGGGCGATTCCCGAGCACGAAAGCATCATCCTGATCCCAGGGTGGCTTCGACTCCACGTTACGGAGAACTCTGGTGTGGCATTCAGCATGCTCCGGGGTGCCGGATCACTTCTCGTGCCGGTAATCGTCGTTGCCGTCATCGTGATACTTCTGGCGATCCGATCATCGGAGGCATGGTGGGAGACGCTCAGTCTGGGTCTGGTCCTCGGCGGTGCCATGGGCAATCTGGTCGACCGGCTCACCAGAGGCCCCGGCTTTTCCGACGGCAGAGTTGTGGACTGGATCGACCCGTCGTTCTTCCCGACATTCAATCTCGCCGACGCATCGATCACCATCGGTGTCGGGCTGTTGTTGCTTCTCAGCCTTCTGTCACGTGAATAGCGTGTGGCACGATCAGGGGGTCCAGAAGAGCCTTCGAGAGCGAATATGATCAGTCGTGTCGATGCGGAACTTGCCGGTGAACGGTCAGATAAGATCGTGGCGATGCTCGCGGATGTCAGTCGTAGCATGGCTCGCCGGCTGATCGAGTCGGGAGCGGTGCAGGTCGACGGATCTCCGGTGGCGCCCAAAGACCGTCTCGATGCCGGTGCGCTGGTGTCGATCGAGCTCCCGGCAGCCGAGATATTGGAGCCCGAAGAGGTTGCATTCGAGGTGCGCTACGAGGATGCCGATATTGCTGTGATCGACAAACCGGCGGGAGTCGTGGTCCATCCGGGCACCGGGGTGATCGGAGGGACGCTTGCCGGCGGTCTGTTGTTCCGGTGGCCACGGATTCGCGGGGTCGGCCAGGACAATCGGTGGGGGATCGTTCATCGATTGGACCGAGATACGTCGGGGCTTCTTGTCGTAGCACTCAGCGAAGCCGCCTACGAAGGCCTGACGGAGGCCATCGCGGCCCGCGAGGTCTCACGAACCTACCTCGCGCTCGTTCAGGGGGGATTTGTGCTTCCTGCCGGCACGATCGATGCGCCGATCGGACGGGACCCGCGCCGTCCGACGCGACGCGTCGTACGACGCGAGGGCCGACAGGCCAGGACGCACTACCGGCAGCTGGCCGGCTGGAGCGATCCAGGTGTCAGCCTTCTCGAAGTGCGACTTGAGACGGGTCGGACCCATCAGATCAGAGTTCATCTCGAATCGATCGGACATCCCGTCATCGGTGATCGTGTTTACGGGGCGACCAGTCCCAGGATGCCTTCTGTCGAACGGATCTGGCTTCACGCGGTGTCGTTGTCGTTTGTGCATCCGATCACCGGAGTGACCATCGACGTCACGGCGCCACTACCGAGTGACTTGCAGGGTACGCTCGAGGAACTGGGAACTGCTGACGTCGGGGGCTACCCGAAGAACACCTGAGCCGTGTCATAGAGGGCTTCGTCGACACCGCGCGTGCTCTCGCAAGCCTCTTTGAGCGATACGGCAGTGACATCTCTTCCTTTGAGTGCAACCATCGTTCCCCAGCGTTCCTCGGCAGCGAGGTCTGCCGCGCCGACGCCGAGTCTGGTTCCCAGGACGCGATCGTAGGCGGACGGAGTACCACCTCGTTGGATGTGTCCGAGGACGGTGACGCGCGACTCGAAGCCGGTCATCTCTTCGAGAATCGGGGCGATCTGGTAGCTGACACCCCCGAGACGCTCGAATCCGAAGGCATCCACCTGCTGGGGCATGGCACGCCCGGCCGGCGGTTGCACCCCCTCGGCGACGACGACCACCGAGTACTTGTGACCTCGGCGGTGGCGCGCCCGGATGATATCGGCACAGTGCTCGAGATCCCAGGGGATCTCGGGGATGAGGATCGCGTCCGCGCCGGCTGCAATCCCCGCGTAGGTGGCGATCCATCCTCGTGTGCGGCCCATCACCTCAACCAGCATGATGCGATGGTGCGCCTCGGCGGTGGTCGTGATCCGATCGATGGCTTCGGTCGCGATCTCGACAGCGGTGTTGAAGCCGAACGTCGTATCGGTGGCGTTGATGTCGTTGTCGATCGTCTTGGGAACGCCCACGACCTTCAACCCATCATCGGTGAGTCGGAGCGCCGTTGCGAGCGTTCCGTCGCCGCCTACCACGATGACGCCGTCCAGCCCGTTGTTGCGCACGGTCTTCGAGATACTCGCGTACCCGTCACCGTGCACGTACGGATCCTTCCTGGATGAACCCAGGATCGTGCCGCCTCGTTGCAGGATGCCCCGGACGGCGTCGCGATCGAGGGGTACGACGTCGCCGTCCATCAGGCCTTCCCATCCATTGAGGATGCCAACGACCTCCGCTCCGTGCGTGATGGTCGCTCGTGCCACGACCGCCCTGATGACTGCGTTCAGCCCAGGGCAGTCACCTCCGGCGGTCAGTATCCCGAGGACCTTCATCAGTACAAGAACATCGGCTTGCCGGACACATGACGGACCTTGGGTCGATAGGTCTCCGCGTTGTACAACTCTTCGACATCGACCCGCTTGACACCCTCTCGGGTGACGCTGATCGGGACGCTGGTGTAGGTTCCGCCTCGGAGTGCGACCATACGTCCTGAGGCGCCTTCGATGGCGAGGTCGGCGGCCATGACTGCGAAGTTCATGGCGACCATCAGGTCGAGCGAATCCGGGCTTCCCGACCGCATCAAGTAGCCGATTTGCTGGTAGACGATGCCCTGACCCGTCTTCTCCTTCAGGAGTTGTCCGGTGAGCGCACCGATGCCGCCGAGCTTGCGATGGCCGTACGCGTCGGCATCTCCGCTGAGGACCATCTCCCCGCCCTTGATGGTTGCTCCCTCCGAGATGGTCATCATCGCGTAGTTGCTCGGATTCCGATCCCTGTCTTCCATGAGGAGGGTGGCCAGCTTGTCGATGTCAAACGGGATTTCGGAGATGATCGCCCGGTCGACTCCAGCGAGATAGGCGGTAATCAGAGATGTCTCTCCGCTGTAGCGGCCGAAGAGCTCGACCACCGCGAGTCGCTCATGTGAGCCGGTCGATGTGCGCAGATCGTGGATGAACTGAACGCCTCGGGTCACCGCAGTCGAGAAACCGATGCAATAGTCCGTACCGTGCACGTCGTTGTCCATCGTTTTGGGGATGGCAATGACCGGTACCCCTTCATGGTGCATGCGCAGACCGTACGAGAGGGTGTCATCGCCACCGATCGGAATCAGGACGTCGATCTTCTGAGTTTCGATGACGTCGAGGACATGCCGCGTGAAGTCGTACGGCGCGTCGCCTGATGCTTGATCCTGAAGGAACGCGGGCACGTTTCCGGCCGGTACCTTGCCCGGATTCGTGCGAGACGTATGCAGGAAGGTGCCGCCGGTGCGGTCCACTGTGCGCACTCTGGCTCTGTCGAGAGGGATGAAGTGGTGGTCGAGACTGTCCGGATCGCTCGGATTGGCTTCGAGGAGACCACCCCAGCCTCGGCGAATACCGAGAACCTCGTGCCCTTCGTCGCTCACCCTGTCGACGACCGCCTTGATGCACGGGTTCAGTCCGGGGACATCTCCGCCGCCGGTGAGGATACCGATTCTCATGATGAGGCCTTCTCGTAGACGTCGATGAAGTGACGGAACTTCGTTGCGATATCGGCAACGGCCTCTGAGCGACTCATCGTACCGTCCTTGAGCCCTTCCACACCGGCCCACCAGATCGTTCGACCAATGGCGAATCCCACATAACCCGGGGTACGTGCGCCGACAGTGAGCCAGTGGTCGACTCGGGAGCCGTCGGCCCCGCGCCCGAGCACAACGGCAGAAACGTGATCTCGTCCATCACGACGAATCAGTTTGGAGACGAGGTCGCAGTCGATGGAACGATCGAGACCTTCGATCTTCCAGATATCCGGCTCGACACCGGCGGCCTGGATCTCATCGATGGTTTGCAGCATCAGGTACGGGCGGACCTCGGTATCGTATGCGTCGGAGTTCCCGCCCACGAGCGACAGTTGCGCCTCGCTGGCCGGCACGAGGAGTTCGAAGAGAAACGTTCTGCCTCGATCATGGAGCCAGTTGCCGAGGCGGGCGAGCTTCTCACCCTGCTGCTGCTTGATCTCGTCCGAGTCGTCCGGATTCCAGCGCACGAGCACCTTCGAGAACTCAGGATCGAATGCTTCGATGTGACTTCCGAACGCCTCGCCGTACTCGAAGTCGAAGGTGGGCTGCCCGGATTTCTCGACGGGCATCGCCAGCCTGATCCCACTCGCCTTGGCTTCGCGAGCAACGTCGGCTCCCATCTCTTCGTCGACGAGAATGCCGACGGAATCGAGAGGAGCACCGTCGGAGATGGCGCGTTGGACGCCTTCAAAGATGAGGCGCTTCGCGTCGGCAAGGCGCGCCTGCTCGTCCGCGTTGGGCTCCCTGCCGATGATCCCGAACATCTTCTTCTTGAAGCTTCCGCGATGATCGAACGCCAGGATGTAGAGGTTCGCGCTCATAGGGTCTCCTTACCGAGTGGCGAGCTGTCATGCTACCCGTCGGAGCTGCCCAGACCACTTCAGAGCGGGCCGACGAACGCTGGTAGGGTGGGAATCTCAGCGGTGTAATTCATGGACGGCTTCGCACATCTCCATCTTCACACAGAGTTCTCCATGCTCGATGGAGCAGCCCGCGTCCACGACGTGGTCCGCGCAGCGCGCGAAGATGGCCAGCCCGCGGTCGCGATCACGGACCACGGCGTCATGTACGGAGTCATCGATTTCTATCAGGCGGCCCACAACGAGGGCGTCAAGCCGATCATCGGTGTCGAGGCCTACGTCACCCCCGGCTCACGGTTCGACCGGCCCCCGAGAAACCGCAACGTTCGCTACCACCTGACGCTCCTCGCGGAGAACAACACCGGCTACCAGAACCTCATGAAACTGGTGAGCAAGGCGTACCTCGAGGGGTACTACTACAAGCCCCGGATGGATCTCGATCTGCTCGCGGAGCACAGCGAGGGGATCATCGCTGCATCGGGTTGTCTCGGCGGAGAAGTCCCACAGCTCCTCGCGCCGGACGCCTCACGGGAAGAAGGGAACCAGGGCCAGGTCCGCGATTTCGATGCTGCGCTCACTGCGGCCGCTCGCTATCAGGACATCTTCGGCAAGGAGAACTTCTACATCGAGTTGCAGGACCACGGGATCGATGCGCAGCAGAGAGTGCTGCCCGACCTGGTCGAGATCGCACGGCGGATCGGTGCCCCTCTGCTGGCAACCAACGACTCGCACTACACACGACAGGAAGAGGCGGATGCCCATGACGTCCTCCTGTGTATCCAGACCGGTGCGACGATCAACGACCCGAACCGTTTCAAGTTTCAGGGTCAGGAGTTCTATCTCAAAACCGCCCGCGAGATGCGATCTCTGTTCCCTGACGACCTCTATCCGGGAGCGACGGACAACACGCTCGCAATCGCAGAGCGAGCCAACGTCGAGCTGAGATTCGGAGAGATCCTCCTTCCCCAGTTCCCGGTCCCGGCAGGCGAAACGGAGATGTCCTACCTGAGAGATCTCGTCTTTGCGGGAGCGCGAACCCGGTATGGCGAACCACTTCGCGCCGAGGTGATCGAACGGGTCGAGCACGAGCTGAGGATCATCGAAGAGATGGGTTTCCCCGCCTACTTCTTGATCGTGTGGGATCTCATCCGATACGCGCGTGAGCACGGCATTCGTGTCGGCCCGGGCCGAGGAAGCGCTGCAGGATCGATCGTTTCCTACTGCTTGCGGATCACCGACCTGGATCCGCTTCGCTACGCGCTGATCTTCGAACGCTTCCTGAACCCTGGACGGCGTCAGATGCCGGACATCGACATGGACTTCGACGAGCGCTACCGGTCCGACGTCATTCGATATGCCGCCGAGCGTTACGGCAGCGACCACGTTGCACAGATCGTGACGTTCTCCACCATCAAGGGTCGTCAAGCGCTGCGCGACTCGGCGCGCGTGCTTGGCTTTTCCTACGGATTCGGTGACCGCATCGCCAAGATGATGCCACCGGCGATCCTCGGTGCAGAGGCCTCGTTGACCCAGTGCCTCTCTGATCCCGGCAAGGGTGTCGATCCTGCCCTGCGCGACTTCTATGCCAACGCAGCTCAACTCCGAGCGGTGTATGAGGCGGAAGAGGACGCCCGGAGAGTGATCGACACGGCTCGCGGCCTCGAGGGGCTCCGCAGACAGGACAGTATTCACGCCGCAGCAGTCGTGATCTCTCCTGAGCCGCTCACCAACCTGGTTCCGTTGCAGCAAAAGGGCGAAGGGGCCGAGATCGTCACTCAGTACGAGATGCACGGTGTGGAAGACCTCGGACTTCTCAAGATGGACTTCCTCGGCTTACGGAACCTCGCGACGATCGACCGTGCTCTTGAACTGATCCAACAGGCGACAGGTGAGAACGTCGACATCGACGCGATCCCACTCGACGATCCCGAAACGTTCGAGATGATTCGCGCTGCCGACACGATCGGTGTCTTCCAGCTCGAGGGCTCGGCGATGCGTTCCCTGATTCGGGCTCTTCAGCCGGAGACGTTCGACCACATCATCGCCGTGAACGCCCTGTTCCGACCCGGACCCATGGGCATGAACATGCACTACGAGTACGCCGACCGCAAGAACGGCCGCAAACCGGTCGAATATCCCCACCCTGCGATTGAGCCGTTCTTGCGGTCCACCTACGGGATCATCGTCTATCAAGAACAGGTCATGCAGGTCGCACAGGCGGTTGCCGGCTACTCGATGACAGAAGCCGACATGTTGCGCCAAGCCATGGGCAAGAAGGTCAAGTCGATGATGGCTCACGAGCGTGACAAGTTCGTGGCGGGGTGCGTGGCTGCCGGCAATTCCGAGGAGTTGGGCAAGGAACTCTGGGATGCGATCGAGCCGTTTGCAGGCTATGGCTTCAACAAGTCGCACAGCGCGGCGTACGGATATGTGGCGTACCAGACGGCGTGGCTGAAAGCCCATTACCCAGCCGAGTACCTTGCGGCGCTGCTCACCTCCACGAAGAAGGACAAGGATCGCACGGCCTTGTATCTGAGTGAGTGCCGCAGCCGCGGCATCGAGGTACTGGTCCCTGATGTCAACCGCTCGGAGTTGGATTTCGTGGTGCGCGATGGCCGGATCGTGTTCGGGATGTCTGCCATCCGAAACGTCGGTGAGGGAGTTGTCGAACGCATCCTTGCGGCAAGGCGGGAGGCCGGTCCGTTCAAGGACTTCCAGGATTTCGTCAACCGTGTGGATGTCTCCGCGCTCAACAAGCGTACGGTCGAGTCGCTGATCAAGGCGGGTGCGTTCGACAGCTTCAACGTCACACGGCGGGGTCTCATGCTGAGTTTTGAGCAGATTCTCGATGCCACTCTGACTCGCCGGCGTAACGAGGAGATGGGACAGTTCAGCCTGTTTGGGAGCGAGTCCGGTCCTGGAGACATGGAACCGGTCTCGATCCCCTCGGTCGAGTGGGACAAGCGCGTCCGTCTGGGCTTCGAGAAGGAGATGCTCGGTTTGTTTATCTCCGACCATCCGCTCCTTGGCGTGGAGCATCTCCTCAGCCGTTTCGTGACCTGCACGATTTCCGAGCTGTGGGAGATGGACGACATGACGTCGGTCACGGTCGGGGGGTTGGTCGGGTCGATCAATCGTCGCTTCACCCGGAAGGGCGAGCCGATGGTGTTCTTCGAACTCGAAGACCTCGAAGGATCCGTCGAAGCCATCGCGTTTCCGAAAGCCGTCATGGCGGCAGGCCCGATGATCAGGGAGGACGCCGTTCTCGTGGTCAGCGGCCACCTCGATCATCGCGGTGATGACATCAAGGTGATCGTACGCGAGGTCATCGAACCCGAGCTGCGTTCTGATGAGTCCGTGCGTCTGAAGGTACCGGCCGTGCAGCTCTCGCCCGATCTCGTGTCGAGACTCCGGGAGATCATCGCGAACCACCCGGGTCCGGCTCCCGTCTACATCGAGATGACGTCGGATGATGACTCGAAAGTGTGGAAGCTGTCGGATGAATATCGGGTGGAGCCGAGGAGCGCGCTGTACGCTGAACTCAGGGAGCTGTTGGGTTCCCGGGCGGTTACGTAAGAAGCAGCCCGTTTCCAGCAGTCAGCAGTCAGCTTCTAGTTCCCGAGTAGGCGCTTCAGATCCAAACCTTCTGCCGAGTCGATCATCGCGGCGAGGCGCTCCAGGTCCGTGGGGGCGCTCGACTGCCACGGGATCGTTGCCGGACGAATGTGCCATCGCGCAGAGAACCGATGGCGGACTGCGGCTTGGCGGTGAGCCTCGGTTCCCCACCGGTGAAGATTCTCGGCAATGGGTCCGGAGACGGGAGACTCGGCTTCGTACCATGCTGCGGGCAATGTGCGATTGAAGACGACGAATTCCGGTGGTCCCGGTTCGAGTTCGAAGAAGCGGGCAGCTTCGGCGATGGGCGCCGGATCGGCGGTGGTCACCACCACCGTGTGAGCGCTGTGAAGCCGGCGTTCGATTTCCTTGCTTCTTCGGGCGATACCGTCGTATGCGGCACGAAGATCGAGCAGGAAGTCGGCAACCGCTTCGAGAAGCTCGGAACCGAGCGCGACATCTGCGATCCGCAGGGCAGGGCGAGCGGTGAACCGGTAGAACAGTTTGCGACCTGGCAGCGAGCCGCCGGTGAGCCACTTGAGAAGGCGGCCACCGATGAGGTCGCGCATCCTGGCCGGAGAAGTGAAGAACTCGATGCCGCCGGCTGCGGGCGGGGTGTCCACGACGATCACATCCCATCGGTTGCTCTGGGCCTGCAGAGTCATCTCTTCTGCAGCGGCGAATGCCTGGGACGCCGGGAAATGCTGCGTTGCAGCCTCGAAGAAGGGGTTTGAGGTCAGCCTCGGTGCAACCTCCGGCGGCGCGTAGTGCTGGGCGATCTCGTTCCAGGACCGGGCGGCGTCGACCATCGCCCCCCAGAGCAGAGGCTCTTCGGTCAAAGGAGTCGGGTCCGAGCCCAGATCGTCGAGTCCAAGGGCCGTCGCGAGCCGCTTGGCCGGATCGATGGTGAGCACGAGCGTGCGATGGCCGCGCCGGGCCGCCGCCAGCGCCAACCCTGCGGACAGGGTTGTCTTGCCGACGCCACCCCCGCCGGTGATCAGCACGATACGAGTGCTCACAGGAGCCTCCACAGGTCCGCTATTCGTTCTGCGACTTCGGGCGGTGTGTGCAGGCCGAACAAGTACGGGATCTGTGGCCCATCGGGCAGATCTCGGAGCCAGCGCTGCTGCTCCTCGTACAAGGCCACATGGAGCAGGGCCGCTTCTTTGGCAGACCCATCCTCGAGACGGTCGATGTCGTCCGTCTCGATGCCGAGGGCGGGCAGAGCCCGATTCACCACGACGGCGGTTGTGGTGACCAGTCCCTCCTCGCGCACATCTTCGAGGCTTTGGAGGGTTTCGGTGACGGGGAGTTCCTCTGGGATCGTCACGATGACCATACCGGTCGCGCTGTCGTCCGCGAGCAGGTGAGACATCCACTCCGTTTGATCGAGAACCCGACCGGTCCCGACGAGTCTGGCGACGGTCGTCGGGGCCCGCAGGTGCGAGCCGATCTGGCCGGTTGGAGGGCCATCCGCGACGACGAGGTCCCAGGGGCCGCTTCTGGCCTCGTAGAGGACTTTCCCGATCGTGATGACCTCCCGGATGCCAGGTGCCGTCGACGCAACGGCATCGAATGCTCTCGCAACCGGGCCAAGCTGGGCGACTCTCGGGACGCCGAGTTGAACTCGGAGGTATTCGTTGAGTGCGGCGGGCCGTTGGATCGCCATGGCTTGGAGGCCTGGTTGGATGCGGGTCTGTGCGTAGTCGAGCCTGTCGACTCCCAAGTGGGCCGCCAGACCGGTGTCGTCGGTCATCGCGATTGCGAGCACTTTCTTGCCCTCGTGCGCGGCACGAAGTGCGAGAGCGGCACTGACGGCAGATCTGCCGACACCACCCTTGCCGGTGATGATGAGCAATCGCTTATCGAGCACGCGATCAGCGTAGTGCGCCACAACGGCACCGCCGTTTCGAAACCATCGGAAAGCGGTAGCCTTCCATGAGTCTGGCGAGTGATGCCTGTGCGAGGATCGGTTGCTGAGCACGACACCGCCTAGGCCGCGCGACGAAGGCGCACCCTTCTGGGTGGGTCGAGGCGAAGAGCGCAGCGAGTGACGATGCACAGTCGTCAAGACATGTGTCATTCATTGCTCAGTGGGCTCCCGATGAAGGAGGAAGCATGGCCGAGTTCGACGTGGACGAGTTCTTGCAGCGTTTCAAGGAACGGGCAAAGACGGTGAAAGAGCGAGGCCTTCCGCCCGTAGCCGGGCCGGAGCGCAGAGCCCTCATCGAGCAGGCGGAACGCGACTATACGGACTTTTCTCTGGTGGCAGCCGCGAGCT
Organism: Gammaproteobacteria bacterium; assembly: GCA_011682695.1. NCBI lineage: Bacteria > Pseudomonadati > Pseudomonadota > Gammaproteobacteria > Gammaproteobacteria bacterium. The sequence continues at coordinate 27,539 of JAACED010000004.1, read as the reverse complement.
GGTCGCTGGAGGAGGGGTCACTCGTGCTGAGGATCCCGCTGCGCCGTTCCTGAGCCGGTAAGGGACCCCGGGCTGTGCCGGGGCGGCCTCTCTCTCTCGGAAGGTGCCTCCCCATCGCTTCGACGCCGGGTCGCAGGTCTCTCCCAAGTGACGGGACTTCTAGCTCTTGCGCCTCCGTGCGGCACGACGCTCACTGTCGAGGCGTTCGAGGTCGGGTTCGGAGTAGTCGACGTAGCGCATCGCGTCGGCGATCAGATGGTGTCCTGCGACCTGACCGATCTGCCGGTGCATCTCCTGGACCACTTTGCGGTATCCCGGGTGACCAGCGGGCTGACTTCGCAACTCGAGCAGGTGGAACGCCTCGCGAGCGTTCATCTCCATGACGAAACGGATATTGAAGCCGAAGGGCACGACATACTGGGCGACCGTCGAACCCACGGAGCGTTTCAGGGTGTTGTGAAATGCTGCAGCTTCGGCCATCGCCCGGTTCCATGAATCTGTGAGACCGGCATCGGCCAGATCGTGAGGTGCATCCTGGCCGTGGTCGGTCGTCAACTCCTGCCAGTCGATGGTCAACATGCGGTGCCGCTGGAGGTCACGGAATGCCCCGTAATCACACAGGACGTCGAAACGGTACATGGGGCGCTCCATCGCCCGCCCCGGCCGATGCCGTCTGTTACTCCGGTTACCGACCATGGCGGTAATCACCTTGGCGCGCTCATCCATCGGCATGGCGTTGGCGATCCGGAGCAACTGGGCATCGGGTAGGTTCGATGCGGAGTAGAGGGCGGCGGCTACCAGCTTTACTTCGGCCTCGGGATCCCAGTCGGTAAGCGTCACCAGCGGCTGTGGATCGGGTGTTTCGCCAAGGTCAGCCACGATGGAACGAATCGCAGCCTCGGTCTCGGCCAGATATTCGCTCCACACGACGCCGCGGTCCTCCACATCGACGCGTCGCAGGAACGATGGGATGACGGTGCGCAACTCGTTGAGCATCATGTCCCCGTACTCGCGCACCTCGACAAGGGGATGCGCCTGCATCCGCATGAGTGCCATCTCGTATGCCTGACCCGACGCGTAGATCCCGACGTTGGACAGTGTGGATGCCGGGAGCAGCCCTCTCGCCGCGTCGCATGCCTTCGCCCTGATCGTGGCTTTCCATACGCCTAGCGGGTCGTCCCGTCGGGGAAAGCGTTGCGCGTAGATGTCGGTCATTCTGCGCACGACCTGCGAGTAGGCGTCGAAGAGGAGGTCCAAGATTCGGCGGTAGGCCGCGGCGTGATCCGAAGCGGCGATTTCGGGCGGGATCATGTACCGGTAGCGGTCGCCGAGTTTCGTGTCGTAGTAGATATAGCGGGTGCTCTGCTCGAGGTATGCGGCGAGCCGGCCGCGTTCGAGAACCTTGGTGAGCAGGTTCGATGCCTGCTCACAGGCGATATGTGCTCCTCCCAGCTGGGCGACGGAGTCATCGCCGAACTCGAAGAAGACCCGGTCGTAGAGCCGTTCCGCCTTGCGAAGGCTGTAGAGGGGATCGTTCGTGCCGATGCGTCGCGCGATCATCGCGATGCCGGTTTCGGCGTCCGCAAGGAACTCGTCGAGGAAGAGACGCCGCAGCGACTTGGAGCTGCGGCTGTAGCGGGCGAACAGGGCGCCTTTGACCACTTCGGGGAGGTTGATCAGGGCAAAGACGGGGCGGTCCACATTGCTGAAGAACGGGGAGAGGACGCTGATTTCCTCAGCCGTAAACGGTTCCTGATAGAAGTCCACCAAGCGGATTGTACCGAGAGGACACCGGGAGGCGGGTACTCTTGCTGCCTGTGACGTGGCTTCGTGTCCTCCTCGGTGTGCTTCTGGCTGCCGCCCTCGGCGTGGCGGTCGTGCCATTGTTCGTGCTGCTCAATCTCGCGGGCGGAGGGACCGGCTACGGACTTTGTCCGCACGGGCTGGTGTCATGTCGCGTCGCCTACACGGACGGCCTCGAACTGTTGCTTCTGCTCACGATTGCACTCTTTGGCCTCCTCGGTGCGATCCGCGTTGTCGCGCGCGGCATTCGGCACGTTCAACGGCGGCGCGACATGGAGGAGGCGATGCGGCGCCTCAATGAGCAGGTGTGATCGCTTCGGCGGCCGGGAGCGCGTCCGTCTCGTCGGAGCGTGCCAGGACCAGGTAGATGCCGGCGACGATCAACCCGGCGCCCGTCCATCCTCGTACGCTGAGGCGTTCGTGGAGGATCCACGCAGCGAAGAATGCTGCAACGGCGGGTTCGAGGGACAGCATCACGGCCGTTCGGGTCGGGCCGACGACCGTCTGTGACCAGACCTGGAGGAGGAATGCCCCCGCGCTGACGGCGAGGCCGGTCATGATGAGCGCCGGCAGGACATCCATGCTCGGCAATGGGAGCCCTTCGCGAACGTACGAGACGCCGAGCGCCAATCCGGCCGTGACCAGCAACTGGACGGCTGTGAAAGGAACTACAGGGTGGCGGGTCACGACGCGCGACAGCACAACGATGTGAGCTGCGAAAGCGACGGCACACCCGACGGTCAGCAGATCTCCGGCTGAGAGCAACACCCCCTGCTGCAGGGTCAGCAATGCAAGGCCGGTGAAGGCGACACCGGTTCCACTCAGCGCCCAGCCCGACAGCTTTGCACGTCCAACGATGGTGGCGAGGATCGGGGTGAAGACGACGTACAAGCCGGTGATCAGCCCGGAGTTCGAAGCACTCGTTCGAGCGAGTCCTTCGGTCTGGAGAGCGAAACCCGCGAACAGGAGGACCCCAGTCAGCAAACCGTCGCGCCAGATGCTGAGCCGTCGAGGGAACGCCAAAACGAGCAACGCCAGGGCGCCGATCAGGAAACGCCATCCGACGAACGCCATCGGCGGGAGGATGACCACCGCCTGTTTGATCACGACGAACGTCACACCGAAGAGCATCGCGGCGAGCGCGAGTGCGAGGTAGGCGATGAGGAGGCGGCGCATTGGGCAGTCAGTCCGCGACTACAGCGCCCGGGAAGGATGCGGTTCCAACGAGAGAGAGGATGACGTGCTTGCGGAAGAGCAGGGCGCGTCCGTCGGAAGAGCAGTGCTCGACGACGAGTTTCCTGGCGCAGTTGAGCGGCAGCCGCATTTGCCAGGCGGTGTCCATCGCACGTGGAATCCCATTGGCTTGTGCCGTGAAGTTCATCTCGGGCGCGCAGGGGAATGGTTGCTCGGCGATCGTCTCGCCGATGCCGCGGATGATCTCGGTGTCGACTCGATGATTGAGAAACGTGCCCACGATCGACGAATCGGCGGGCACGCGTCCCTGGTCTCGCATGGTGTCTCGAAGCTGCATGGCGGCGATGGTAGCGAGGCCTTGGAGCCCGCCGAGTAATGCATGGCACACACCTCGACGACTGTGCATCGCCGCTCGTGGCGGTCTCCGCCTCGACGCACCCCGGAGGGTGCGCCTTCGTTGTGCGGCCTTGCGAGCGACGCTCACAGCCGCCGATCTAGGCACCGGCATCACTCGGCAGACTCCTGGAGCCCGCCGAGTAATGCATGGCACACACCTCGACGGTGCCGAGGAACTCGGTCAGGAAGCCGGCGGCCGGCTTCCTCTTCTTCGGTGTTCGGCAGGAGCCGCCATGCTCGCCCTATGGTCTTGAGGCCGGGTAGGTCGCGAGAGGAAGTACGAAGTACGAGATACGAAATACGTGAACACGCTAGTGACACTCGCAGCCGCCGATCTACGAACCGGCATCAACCGTCGAGCTTGGCTGTCCCGCTCCCGGCTACGATGCCGGACGTGATCGACAGCGAACGTCCCCTCGAGATTCTCGATCGACTCGAACGGAGATATCCGAAGATACGAATCGCCCTCGCGTATCAGGATCCCTGGCAGCTACTCGTGGCGACGGTCCTGTCGGCACAAACCACCGACGCAAATGTGAACCAGGTGGTTCCGGAGCTCTTCCGCGCCTTTCCCACTCCCGAGGATCTGGCTGCCGCAGACCCGGAGGAAGTCGAACGGATCGTGTTCAGGACGGGTTTCTACAGGCAGAAGACCAAGGCGATCATCGGGCTGTCCCAGGCGCTCGCCGAGCGCTTCGGTGGCAAGGTGCCCGACGATCTCGACAGACTCGTCGAACTGCCCGGCGTCGGTCGCAAGACCGCCAGTGTCGTTCTGGCCGAGGCGTTCGGTCGTCCTGCGATCGCCGTGGACACGCACGTCAGACGCGTGTCCAACCGGCTCGGCTTCACGACGCACAAGGATCCGAACAAGATCGAGCAGGATCTCAAGAAACTGTTTCCAGAATCGGCTTGGCGAGGGCTCTCGTTGCGACTGATTCAGTTCGGACGCGACGTGTGTACGGCGAGGAAGCCTCACTGCGACGAATGTGAACTGGCCGATCTGTGTCCGTTCCCGGAGAAAAGCTCCGAGTAGCCGGCTCCCAACTCGAGCCCGAAGTTTTCTCGTCAATGCTGGCGTCGCTATTCGACGCTGCCATTGACAGGAAAGGGGTTGCTGGTCGGGAGTCCGAGCCTGCTATCCCACTTCCAGGATTCGGCCTCGCGTCTCGGGGACTGCGAGTACCAGGCCGGCTGCGACGAGCATGCATGCTCCGAGGGCGGTGATCGTCGTCGAGAGCCCGAACCAGCCGATGAGGTACTTGCCGACGGTCAGTCCCGAGACGGCACCCAGCACACCCGCGACGTTTAGCCACATGACTGCCGTTGCCCGCATCCGGGTCGGAAACAGCTCATTGCGCAACGCTCCGAGCGACGGCACCGTCGCAAACGCTCCGAAACCGGAGATCGCGGCCGCGGCCGCCAGAGCTGCCGGTTCGGTGAGGCGGAACATGCCGACGCCGCCGGCGCCCGCCAGCAAGAGCGCTCCCAACAGCACGGGTTTGCGACCCCAGAGATCCGAGAATCTTCCTCCGACGAGGAATCCGAGACCGCCCAAGGTTCCTCCGGCGAGGAGCACACCAACGGCGATCGGTGTGCTGAGGCCGATGTCGTTGATGAAACGCTCCATGGCAAAGGTCGCGGCCGGAGCGGAGAAAGTCGCCGAGAGGAATGACAGCGCGGCAACGATCCAGAACGGTCGTTTCGCCGTGTCCAGCAGCGGAGCCCAAAGGGCTGTCGGCTCCCTCGGCGCCACGAAAAGGGGGCTTTCGCGGAGGCGGAGAGCGACAAAAGGATAGAACGCAAAACCGAGCGCGCTCGCACCGTACAGAAACCTCCATGATTCGGGACCGAGATCACTGATCGGGACAAGAACGAGTGCAACGCCCGCGCCGAAGCTGACCGCGCCCCCAAAGATCGAGATGCCGTACGCTCGAATGGCGGGGGCGAGCGATTCAGCCAGCATCACGAGGGCAACGGCACCCACCGCCGATCCGGTCATACGCACCACGGTCTGCAAGATCGTGAAGGTGGCGGCATTCGGTGCGAGCGCCGTCGCGACGTTGGCCGCCAGCATGACGGCAAAAGCGCCGAGCAGGACGCCGCGTCTCCCTCTTCGATCTCCAAGCAACGAAAGCAGGACCGCTATGACGGCACCCAGCCGGACGATCCCGAGCAGCTGGCTCATCTCGGCAGCCGTGATCTCGAGTGAGCGTCGAACGAATGGCAGGGTGTTCGCGGCCTGAGCGAGGGCGTGACCCTGAAAGAACCCGAGGATCGAGGTCAGGACGACAATTCGGATGTCGGAGCGGGTTGGCGCGACGGGAGGTTGTACGAAGCGGGGCAGTTTCATGCCACGCCGGTACCGTCAGCGACGTCCTGATCGGGCCTCAGAAGAACCACTCCTTCCGGGCTCATGGCTCCGAGGACGAGTACGTCGGAGCGGAACCCACCGACATGCATCGGTTCGAGTCCGGTGACGGCGATGATCTGGCGGCCAACCAGGTCGTCGGGCGTGTAGCGATCTGTCAGCTTCGCGGAGGACTGCAAGATGCCGAGCTGACCGAACTCGATCCACATACGGTAGGAAGGATTGCGTGCCGTTCTGTTGGGCTCTGCCCGCACAACGGTCCCGATGCGGACCTGGAGCGCTTCCCAGTGTTGGTAGGTGGCCATGGCCGAACAGCGTAGCGAGGAGCCAGTTGAGTGGTACCGCCGTGTGAATCGTTCAGGCTCGTTTCAGGAACGTATTTCGCACTTCGTATTTCGTATCGCGACCTCACGTCGATACAAGACCGCGGGGCGGGCATGACTCCTTCCCGTGCCACGTCGAGAACAAGGACACCGCGAATGGCGATGTTCGTCGAGATGCGTGCCATGCATCACTCGACCCAGGAATGTACTTTGTATTTCGCATCGCAACCTCAGATCGACCCGAGATCGTGGGGCAGTCGTAGAGCCTCCTGCTGAGAGCCGGTGGCCGGCTTCCTCTGCCAACTTCTCGGCACCGTCCGGACACGTACCGTGCATTGGTCGCCAGCCTTCGACCTGCCGGCGTCCGGTGTTGCCCCACGAATCCGACCGATTCACGATGCCTCATGCCGGGAGATCTCAACTAACCTGCCCGTCCATGGCCGACGTTGGCATCATCACCGCATTCGTGTTCGGCATCGTCTCGTTCCTTTCCCCCTGCGTGCTGCCGCTGCTGCCCGGATATCTCAGTCTGATGTCCGGATATTCGGTGGGAGACTTGCAGGAAGGGACTGCTTCGTCGGCAAGGATGTTCCGGGTCACGCTCACGTTCGTGATCGGTTTCACGATCATCTTTGTGATGCTCGGCGCGGCGGCAACCTCGGTAGGGCGTTTCTTCCTTCAGCACCAGCGCGTCGCGCTGCAGGCCGCGGGGTGGGTCGTGATCGCGTTCGGTCTGCTCATCGTCGTGTCGGCGTATTCGAAGTCGCGCTACCTTGCTTTTCTGACGAGAGAACGGCGCATCGAGGTCAAGCCGTCGAAGCTCGGTGGATGGGCGCCGTTCGTCATGGGCCTTGCGTTCGGATTCGCGTGGACACCATGTATCGGTCCGGTGCTTGCAGCAATCTTGACAGCCGCTGCCGTTCAGGAGACGGTTGGTCAGGGGATGATCCTGCTACTCGCGTACGGACTCGGCTTGGGCGTCCCATTCATCTTGTCAGGAGTGGGTTTGTCGAAGGCCTTCAGGACGGCGGGGTTCCTGAAGCGGTATATGCGTCCGATCAACGTGGTGTCCGGGGTCCTCCTTGCCGCCTTCGGCGCGGTCATGGTCACAGGGAAGTTGGCCATCCTCTCCGGATGGGTGCAGGTGATCTTCTCCAAGCTTGGTCTGGAGTGGCTCGCAACGATTTGAGGTTCGGAGGTGTTGCGGCGTGCACCTGGCGTTGTGAGAACGCGTAGGTGTCATCACCGATCCGCAGGAAGACGCACGGTCCTGTTGCCATATCGTTTCTGCAAGGCTTCATGACCCAAGAGGTCGAAGAAGCCCTGCTGGCGCAGACCATGCACGAGGCCGCCACCTCGCTGGAGGACGCGGTCCGAATCGAGAATGCCGGACGTGTGAAGCGGCTGCTGTACGACCGTCGATCGAAAATGTGATTCCACCCGAAGGTGCTCGACGGGTCCCAGGCGGCAAACAGGTTGCGTGTTCACATTGGTGGGGGAGTCGCTGGAGCGCCCGGCGCCGATCTGCTGCATGCGGGTGTGCGTCGAAGTGGAGCCGGGGACGGCCGTCGAGGTGAGATGGGAACGCGATGGCGCCGGTGCTGTCGCGCGTGAACTGACGACGGTCGCCTTTACACAACGCTGACATTTCCTCAACGGTTTGCTCGCATTTGCCGATGATCCTTTCCGATGAGGCGCCCGCCGACAATCATGGAGGGTTGAATGGACCGCGGCCGTATCCTGCTGATCGAAGATGAAGAAACGATCGCCGACATGCTGCGCGTGTTCTTCGAGCGTGAGGGGTACCACCTCGTCCATGCGGCCACCGGCGAGATCGGATTACAGCGTCTGGAGGAGCGGCCGGCGCGCGCCGTGCTCCTGGACCTCAATCTCCCCGGAATCGACGGCGTCGAGGTGTGCCGCCGCATCCGAGCAACCTCGGACATCCCGGTGATCATGCTCACCGCCAGGGACACGGAGATCGACAAGGTCGTCGGTCTCGAGATTGGAGCAGACGACTACGTCACCAAGCCGTTCTCGCCTCGCGAGCTGCTGGCACGGGTCAAAGCAGTTCTTCGGCGATCAGAAGAACCGCCGGTAGCCACCAAGATGCTGTCGGTCGCCGGGTTCGAGATCGATGCCGGACGCAGGGAAGTGCGGGATGCAGATGGGAACGTGATTCGACCTACAGCGAGAGAGTTCGACCTGCTCTGGTATCTGGCCGAGCACTCCGGCCTGGTGCTTTCCCGGGGCCAGATACTCGAAGCGGTCTGGGGGTACGAGTACTTCGGAGAGACGCGAACGGTCGACGTGCACATCCGTCAACTGCGCAAGAAGCTCGAAGGGATCCCCATCGAAACGGTGTGGGGCGTCGGCTACCGGTTGGAGGCGTCGTGACTGCCGCCTCCCTTCGGCCATCGACGCAGCGGGTGGCGTACAGATGAGAAGGAGACTGTTCTGGAGCATGCTCGGGATTGCCACGCTGGCGCTCGTGCTGGTCGGAGTCTTCGGGGCGATCCTCGGTCAGGTGGCCGTCTCACAGGAGACCGTTCGCCAGATGTCGCGGGAAGCGGCAGCGATCGAGCGTCTGATCGGCAATCAGCTCCTCGAGGAGACCGGTAACCGGATTACCCTCCAGCGTCTTTCGGCAGTCCTGCGCAATGGCGAAGTCCCTGAGGGCTCGACGCTTGGCAGGCGGCTGCGAACGCTTCTGGCAACGGCAGAGCAGATCACCGGCGGGCGGCTGGTCGACCTCGGGTGGATCGACGTTCAGGGTCGTCTGCATCTTCTCCTGAATCCGACGATCGGTGAAGCGTTGCGCTTCAACACCGCGACGTTGGAGAACGGAAGCGACAGTGTCGTTCGAAGGCGGATTCCCGGTGAGGGGGACGCGGTGCTGGCGGTCGCTCACCCAATGGACTCCACACGGCTTGTCATTGTCGTGTTCCAGCGCGCGGCGCTGATCAATGGAAAGAGCTTCTTTCGTGTGATGCTGATTGCGTTCGGTCTTGCCGTGCTCCTTTCAGCGATTGCAGCCCGTCTGCTCGCCAGGCGGTTGAGCAAACGCGGTGCGAAACTGGCAGAGGCTGCTCGGGACCTCGCCGATGGGGATTTCTCGGCCAGGGTCGATCTGCCGGGTGATGATGAAGTCGCCGATATCGCCCGAGCGTTCAACGAAATGGCCGACCGTCTCGAGGCAACCCAATCGGGAGAGCGCGAGTTTCTGATGAGTGTGGGTCACGACCTGCGTACGCCGCTCACCACGATCGGTGGCTACGCGGAAGCACTCGAAGAGGGTGGCATGGATGAGGCATCCATCAGCCGTATCGGTGGGGTTCTTTCCAGCGAGACCGGTCGGCTTCGCCGACTCATCGACGATCTGATGATGCTCGCACGCCTCGACGCGAAGGAGTTCACGTTGCGCCCGGAGTCTGTGGACGTGGCTGCCCACCTCCGAGGGATCGCCGAGACGTTCCAACAACGTGCGGCAGACGCCGGTTTGCGCCTCTTGATCGACGTGGAGGAGACCGGTTCGTTCGAGATCGACCCCGATCGACTCGCACAGATTTCCGGGAATCTCATCGAGAATGCGCTGCGGTACACACCAGAGGCGGGAACCGTGACGTTCCGGGTCACCAATAGGGAGCACAGTGTCATCCTGGAGGTCATCGATTCCGGCCCTGGCATCGAGGCCGAGGACCTCCCTCGCGTGTTCGACCGTTTCTTCGTGGCGCATCGGTATCGGAGAGTCCGCCCGGAGGGCTCCGGTCTCGGGTTGTCGATCGTTCAGCGCCTGGTGGAGGCGATGCATGGAACGGTCACTGTCTCTTCGAGCGACACCGGGACGACGTTCCGAGTGGAACTACCGAAGTGAGACTTCAGTCGTCGCCGGCGAGTCATGAGAGGGCGCGCTGCCGGTTGATGGTCGATCGAAGGATCCCATTGTGAGCGACGTGCCCTCCAAGTGGGCCACAGCCGTGGCGTTGGTGATCACAGTGCTGGCAGTCGTGGGATTTGCCGTTTTCGCGACGACCCAACTCCCTGACGCAGCCCACGGCGCTCCCGACTTTCCCAACTACTACTTCGGAGGCGAACGCTTCTTGTCGGGCGAACCGGTGTACGGACCGATCGGCGAGAACGTACGGGTGCTCTTTGACGTGGACGGCTACGACGCGTATCCGGCGGACCCGCCCTTGACGGTCGTGCTCCTCGCTCCGCTCTCCCTGTTGCCCTACACGACGGCGTGGTGGCTGTTCGCCGCGTTGTCTGTGGTGCTGCTCGCTGGAGTGGGCTACGCGACCGCCAAGGAAGCTGGCTGGTCGCGGACCATCGCGGTTGCCGTGGGGGCCGCGATGCTGATCACCTCGGCCGGAAGGTTCCTTCTCCTTCGGAATCATATGGAAGCGATCCTCTTGTTGCTTCTCTTCCTCGGGTGGCGGGGCGTGCGGCGGGGTCGTGATATCGAAGGTGGCGTCTGGTGGGGGTTGGCAGTGGCGCTGAAGCTCTTCCCTGCCCTTCTGATCGTCGGGCTGCTTGCCATGCGCCGCACGAAGGCTGCGATGTCCGCAGTGATCACCGCTGTTGTTGCTTCCGGCCTTGGTGTGGCGATCCTGGGCTGGGACGACACCGTTGCCTTCATCAGTGATGTGCTCCCCGCTTCGAAGCAGTGGTACGGGGCACACGGAAACTACTCGCTGCTGTCCTTCGGAACGGCTGTGGTCGCCGAACCGTTCGGATGGGTCCTGGCGGCCCTGGGCGCCGTTGGACTCATCTGGTGGTATTGGCGCAGAGCGGAGACCGTCGATCAGGTGTGGGTGGGCGGCGTCGCTGCGGCATTGCTGATCAGTCCGCTGTCCTGGCTCAATTATCTGGTCCTCGTGTTGCCGTGTGTGGTCTTGATCGCGCAGCATCTCGATGTGCGAACGGTCCATGGACGATGGACACTTCTGGGCCTCACCGTTGCGCTCGGATTCTGGGCGCCGATCGTTCTGAGCGGACGAGTGCCATCCGTCCTGTTGTCGTTCGTCCCGGTGTACGGCCTGCTGGCCCTATTCGTTCTGGGCATGCGTCGGGCCGAAACCTGACGGCGGGCGCCCGTCGGTGAGAGAACGGTCCCGGCCGGGGAGTGGGGGGATTCGGCAAGAGGACCAGTTCAGGGTGCGGACACCCGCCGTCGAGATCAAGGTACCGCGCTGCGGGTTTTATCGGATCGTCACGACTTCCAACCGGCGTTGGCGGACGGCTCGAACCTCGTACCGGGAGTGGGATTCGAACCCACACGTCCTTATCGGACAACGGATTTTGAGTCCGCCGCGTCTACCGTTCCGCCATCCCGGCTTGCCGCGCACAGTATGGTACGTGCGGGCATGACACGACGTATCGAGCGCAAGATCTTTCGCATCAACGACGAGATCGAACGCCTTCTCCGAGATGAGAGACTCGTCTTCGACGAACTCGAATATCACAGGCACATCGCAGACGACGCTCGGCGGGATGCCGCAGTCGGCGACGCGGATGATCGCGCGTTCGTAAGAGAGACTGAAGGGGACGTGCCGCGATTCGAACGTGCACTTTACGAGCTGCAACGCAAACGCAGCGACCTGGAGGAGGAGCGGACGAAGCTCCTGAGCCGGCTCGAGGACTTGTGATGGGGACACTTGCGCTTCTCGACGGTCACAGCCTGGCGTACCGGGCCTTCTACGCGCTTCCAGAAGATCTGACCACGTCGTCCGGCCTGCCGACCAACTCGGTGTATGGGTTCACCTCGATGCTCCTCAAGCTGCTTTCCGATCACCATCCGGACGCGGTCGCCGTCGCCTGGGACACACCGGTGCCGACCTTTCGCAAGGAGGCCTACGAGCCGTACAAGGCGCAACGCGCCAAGGCCCCCGATACGTTTCGCCGCCAGCTACCTCTCATCAGGGAGGTAGTCGACAGCCTCGGGTTTCCTCAGGTCGAGGCCGATGGATTCGAGGCAGACGACGTCATCGCGACGATCGCCGCTCGGGCCGAGGAAGCGGATTGGCGCGTCCTCGTGGTCACGGGAGATCGCGACGCGTTCCAGCTGATCGATGATCGCGTGACCGTTCTCTACACACGCCGCGGCATCAGCGAGATCGTGATGGCAGATGCTGCATGGGTGGAAGCTCGCTACGGGATTCCCCCTTCCTCCTACGTCGACTATGCGGCGCTTCGCGGGGACCCTTCGGACAACCTGCCGGGCGTGCCCGGAGTGGGGGAGAAGACGGCCGCTCGGTTGATCAGAGCTCACGGGAATCTCGAGACCGTCTATGAGCATCTTGCAGAGCTGACGCCAAAGCTCCGGGAGAATCTCGCAGCACACCGGGACCAGGTATTCCTCAATCGGCGCCTGATGCGTTTGCGGCGCGAAGTACCGATCAGTTTCGACCTTGAGGATCTCGCCGATCGTGTGTGGGACAAGGACCGGGCGCAGCGGCTGTTCGAAAGTCTCGAGTTCAAGGTGCTCTGGGAACGCCTTGCCGGGTTGCATGAAGACAAGCCTGCGCCCGAGATCCTGGATGTCGACACTCGGTCCACGATCGACCCCGAAGAGATATCCCAGGTGATTGCCGCGTCCCCCCTGGTGCTCGAACCGGTGTGGGAGGCAGATGCGCTCGCCGGGGTGGCAGTGGCAGAAGGCGCAGATGGGGCCGTGTTTATTCCCGTTGAGCGCTTGGAAGCGATGGCCGCCGCGCTGCATGATCCGGACCATCCGAAGATTCTGCACAACGCCAAACCGTTCATCAGGGCCCTACTCGAACGCGGAGTCGTCTTCGAAGGCCTTTCATTCGACTGTGCGCTTGCCGCATACCTGATCAGCCCTGCGTCGAGAAGCTACTCGCTTGCACACATCGCCGAAACGGTTCTCGGAGTTGAACTCGAATCGCCTGATGCAGCGAAGCAAGGCACCCTGGATTTCGGTGGGGGGCCCGACATCGAAGCCGCAGGCCGGCGGGTCATCGCCGTTGCGAGGGTGGCTGAGGCACTCGGCCCGCAGCTCGAGGCCCGACGAGAGCGAGAACTCCTCGAGGTGTTTGAGCTTCCGCTCGTTGGTGTACTCGCTCGGATGGAAGCGGCCGGTATCGGGGTGGATCGGACGTACCTGGAGCAGCTCGGTGCCGACCTGAGGACGGACCTGGCACGCCTCGAGAGCGATATCTACGACGCCGCCGGCACTGTGTTCAATATCAACTCGGCCGGACAGCTTCGCGAAGTGCTGTTCGACAAGTTGGGTCTCCCGGTGTTGAAGAAGACACCGAAAGGTGCACCGTCGACCGACCAGTCGGTCCTCAAGAAGCTCGCGGACGCGCATCCGGTTGTCGCGTTTCTGCTCCGCTATCGGGAACTGGAGAAGCTGCGGTCCACCTATGTGGACGGGTATCTGCCGTTGATCGAAGAGGATGGACGCATTCACACCCGGTTCAATCAGATGGGCGCAGCGACCGGCCGCCTGTCGTCTGATCGGCCCAACCTCCAGAACATCCCGGTGCGTTCGGAGACCGGCCGCATGATCCGGCGTGCATTCGTTCCCGAACAGGGCTGGAAGTTCATCGTTGCGGACTATTCACAGATCGAACTTCGTGTCCTGGCCCATCTCAGCGGGGATCCCGGGCTCGTCGAGGCGTTCGAAGGTGAGAGCGCCGACATTCACACTGCTACGGCAGCCCGTGTGTTCGGCGTTGACCCTTCCAGCGTCACAAGTGAGATGCGACGGCGTGCCAAGGCCATCAACTTCGGTCTGCTCTACGGTATGGAGGCCTACGGGCTTGCCGAGCGTCTCGAGATCACCCGTGAAGAGGCGGCAGAGCACATCGACACCTACTTCGCGCAGTTCCCGCAGGTGAAGGCCTACCTCGCTTCGGTCGTATCGGAAGCGAGGAACCGGGGCTACACGGAGACCATGTTCGGGCGCCGCCGGTATCTTCCCGAACTTTCGAGCGATAACTATCGCATTCGGCAGATGGGGGAGAGGATGGCGTTGAACGCACCGGTGCAGGGTTCGGCGGCCGACATCATCAAGAAAGCGATGATCGATCTCGACGCGGCACTCGGACCAACGCAGACTCGCCTCTTGCTGCAGATCCATGACGAACTCGTGGTCGAAGCCCCGCCAGACGAATGGGAACGCGCTTCGACCGTCCTTCGGCGCACCATGGAGGACGTCGCGCAGCTGCGGATTCCGTTGAAAGTCGAACTCGCGTCCGGGTTCAACCTGGCGGAATGCAAGATGTGACCCGTCGGGACCTGATACGAGACCGAATTCCGTGCTAACCTACTGCCGCCTCCGGGAGTCCCCGGGGAGCCTTTCCATGAGGAGTACACAGCACACATGACCAACGAGCACGAGTCCGCGTTCGCGCAGGACCCGACCATCACCGAGGCCGCCGCCACACCAGTGGCGGAGGAGACCGTATCCGAACCGATCGACCCCCCCACCGAGATCGTCGAGACGCCCTCCGATCCTGAAGAGGCAGCCGTCGAAGAACCGGCAACCGAGGCGGATGCCGAACCTGCGACCGTCGAGACGACGGAAACACCGGCGGAGGGGGGAGCCGAGGCATCTGAGCCCGTCGAGGCTCCAGCGGATACGGAAAGCTCGGCAGCCGAGCCCGTTGAGACTCCGGTTGAGGTGCCGGTCAAGGCAGAGCCGGAGAGACTTGTGATTCCTGCGGAGCGCCCTGCCATCGTCGCCAAGGACGTCAGCGATCTCCCCGACGATCTGGACTTCGGGGCAGCCATCGAAGCGACGGTGCTCGAGTTCGACGAGGGTGACATCGTGGAAGGCACCGTCGCGAGTATCGATCAAGACGGCGTGCTCGTGGATGTGGGATACAAGTCCGAAGGACTGATCCCGCTGCGCGAGCTCTCGATTCGCCGAGGCATCGATCCCAACGAGATCGTGTCTATCGGTGATCGGATCGAATCGCTCGTCCTCGACAAGGAGGACGACGAAGGACGCCTGATCCTGTCGAAGAAGCGTGCACAGTATGAGCGCGCATGGGGCAAGATCCAGCGGATCTTCGCCGAAGGTGGGATCGTCGCCGGGCCGGTCATCGAAGTCGTCAAGGGGGGACTCATCGTCGACATCGGGCTTCGTGGATTCCTGCCCGCCTCGCTGGTCGAACTGCGCCGGGTGCGCGATCTCCAGCCGTACATCGGCCAGGAGATCGAGGCCAAGGTGATCGAACTGGACCGCAACCGGAACAATGTGGTCTTGTCCCGCCGTGCCTTCCTCGAAGAGCAGCAGGCCGAAGAGCGCCAGGCGTTCCTCGACGATCTCGCGGTCGGGGAGACATGCACCGGCGTCGTCTCGTCGGTTGTCAACTTCGGAGCGTTCGTCGACTTGGGCGGTATGGACGGCCTCGTTCACGTCTCGGAGCTGTCCTATCAGCACGTCAATCATCCTTCCGAAGTAGTCAAGGTCGGTGACGAGGTGACGGTCAAGGTGCTGGAGGTAGACCTCGGTCGAGAGCGCATCTCGCTCTCGATGAAGCAGACACAAGATGACCCCTGGGAGAAGTTCTCCGGAGAGCACGAGGTGGGCGACGTCGTAGATGGCGTCGTTACCAAGACCGTCCCCTTCGGTGCCTTTGTCTCCGTCGGCGAGGGTGTCGAAGGTCTCGTGCACGTCTCTGAGATCGCCATGCATCGTGTTGAGTCGCCTGAACTCGAACTGTCGATCGGCAAGGCGGTGTCGGTAAAGGTCACCGAGATGGACACCGAACGACGTCGGGTCAGCCTGTCGATCAAACAGGCTCTGCCTGAGTGGAAGGAACGCAAGGAAGAACCGCGACCGGAACGCAGTAGGCCGACACCGAGGGTCCGCGAGTTCGAGCGTGAGCGACCCGAGCAACGGGAGCGTGAGCGCACGTTCGATGTCGACGCGTCGCTCGAGGCGATCCTCCAGGAGCTCAAGGAGCGGGGGATCGGCAGGCGCTGACTGGCCAGATGACTGGACAACCAACTCTTGACACCAGGCCAGACTGTGCCAATCTTGTGGCGCTGGTTGGGAGGGCACGGCAAAGCCGTGCAAACCATGGGCAAGGCGGTAGCCTCCTAGACGGTGCGCGCCGGAATGGGAATCGCATCGTGGTGTCCGGCGCTTCCGTCGAGCCGGGGAAGGACCGAAGGAGAGTCGATGGGTAGACGTACCTTGGTGTTGATCGTGGCCTTGCTGCTCGCTGCTGTTGCCGCGTTTGCGCTGTGGCAATTCATGAGCAACGTCCAGAAGGAAGCCGAGGCGAAGCTCGAGTACCGGACGGTCTACCGTTCGATCGATCTGATCGCCGAAGGAACCGAGGGTTCGTTGGTGCTGTCGCAAGAGCGTGCCGTCCAGGATCGAGAAGAGACGCAGTTCATGCCCGACAACGCCATCGGTTCCGACGAGGAGCTGAGGCAGGTGTTGACAGGGCGGGTCGCGGCCGGCCCCATCTCCGGTCACCAGATCCTCACCACCGACCAGTGGGTTGCTTTGACGGCGGAGATCAAGCCGCTCGCCGAGCGGATTCCGGAAGGCAGACAGGCCATCACGATATCCGTGGACTCGGTTCGTGGCCTCAACGGCTTCATCGAACCGGGTGACCGTATCAATGTGATCGTGACACTCCAGTCGGCCATTTCAGACTTCGTGCAGCAGAGCGCCGACTCTGGTATCCCCCTCACTTCTGAAGAACTGGCAGCCATCGAGGAGCAGGTGAACGCCGGTTTGATAACGCGCTTCGTCATGCAGGGAGTGCCAGTGCTCGCCGTCGGGAATGAAATCCGACCCGAGAAGGATATCGACAAGAACGTGACGGTCACGACCGTCGCCGGCGAGGGCGAGCAAGCGGCTGACCAAGCCCGGGGTTTGCTGACGCTGGAAGTCACGCCCGAAGAGGCCGAGCGACTCGTGTTCACGTTTGAGAATGGCAGTGTCTGGCTGACGTTGGTCCCCGCGGACTTCGTACCGGTCCCGACCGAAGGTGTCACCAGGGAAACGTTGTTCGAGGAGCCAAGTGTCGGACGGTAAGCGGTCGTTTGACGGAACGGGAATCCTCGTTGTCGACGGCGATGAGGGTTTCCTCACCGATGCCAAGCGCCTGTTCGAGGGTGGTGTGGGGACTGTTGGCTCGATAGCGGATGCTCAGCGGGCGGTCGCCGACAGCAACATCGATCTCGTTGTGCTCGGACCGACCTTCGCGACCGAAGTTGGCATTAGGGATGCGAGCTTCCTCGTCGAGGAGGACGCAGGCCTGGCCGTGGTCGTGGTGGCCGGTACGGTAACCGCGACAGTGTTGAGGGCGGCAATGCGCGCCGGCTTTGTGGACGTGATCGAAGCTCCTCTCGACGCAGTGAAGATGGCCGAAGCGATGGGAGAGGCCGAGCGCCTCGGGCGGCGCCGTCAATCCGGGGTCCTGGCGGCCGAACCCTTCGGCGGGCCGCGCAGAGAAGCCCACGTTATCACGGTGATGTCGGCGAAAGGTGGGAGCGGCAAGACCGTCACGGCGACCAACCTGACCATGCTCCTGGCAAAGACCCATGACCCTTCGCGAGTCTGCATCGTTGACGCGGATCTCCAGTTCGGCGACGTCTGCCTTGTTCTACAACTCGAACCGAAACTGACCATCGTGAATGCCTCGCACGAATTGGAACATTTGGACGAGTCGCTGCTCGAATCGATTCTCACCGTGCACCCGTCTGGCCTGAGGGTGCTGGCAGCGCCGCTCGAACCGGCGTTCGCCGACGAGGTCTCGACCGCCGCGATGACCGAGATCATCGCCCGTCTCCGTCCGATGTTCGACTACATCGTCATCGACACGGCATCGCTGCTCGACGAGTTGCTGCTGTCGCTGCTCGAACGTTCCGATCAGGTGCTTTTCGTCGTTGACATGGATCTCCCTAGTGTCAAGAATGCCAAACTCGCCCTCGAGACGCTCCGTCTCCTCAAGTTCCCGTCCGCGAAGATCCAACTCGTGCTCAACAGGAGCAACGCTCGGGCGCGACTGGATGAGAAGGAGATCGAGAAATCGCTGAAGCTGAAGATCTCTGCGGCGATCCCTTCGGATGGGATGGTTCCAGCTTCGGTCAACGAAGGTAGGCCCGTAGTGGAGTCCGCTCCCCGTTCGAAGGTTGCCAAGGGTTTCGAAACGGTACTTAGGCTGGTGACAGGACCTGAAAAGACTGGTTCAGGTCGTTCCGGAAAGCGCCGATGGATGTCCTAGAGAACTGATAGATTTGGCGGCGGACCCCGGAGACGCCGGTAAAGGGGAAAGCGAGCATCATGGCATCACTGTCCGAACGAGTCGCAGCGGCGAAGATCTCAGATGTGGGATACGACGCCAAGCGCGAGTCGATGTTCCGCGAACTGCGAGGCCGCTTGCACTTCAAGGTCGTCGAGGAATTGGGGCCCACGCTCTACGACCGGCAGATGAGCGACGCCGAACTGAGGCTCCGTGTCACCGAGATGCTCGAATGGGCCTTCGGTCAGGAAGACAGCGTCGGGCTTTCCCGCGCCGAGAAGACCCAGCTACTCAACGAGATCACGAACGATGTCCTTGGGTACGGTCCGATCGACCCGTTGTTGAACGACCCGGAGGTCACCGAGATCATGGTGAACGGCCCATTCCAGGTGTTCACCGAACGTCACGGCAAGCTCGAAAAGACCGACGTTCGCTTCGTCGACGAGGTTCACCTGCGGCGGATCATCGACAAGATCGTCGGTGACGTCGGGCGCCGGATCGACGAGGCTACTCCGCTGGTCGACGCAAGGCTGCCCGATGGTTCCCGCGTCAACGCAGTTATCCACCCTCTGGCGATCGGTGGGCCTTTTCTGACGATCCGGAAGTTCGCCGTCGACCCGTACACGGAAGCGGACCTCATCAACTTTGGAACGATGACCGAACGTGTCGCTCGTTTCATCGAGGCGTGCGTCAAGGGGCGTCTCAACATCATCATCAGTGGCGGTACCGGTTCCGGGAAGACGACAACGCTCAACGTATTGTCCGGGTACCTGCCGATGAACGAACGCATCGTCACCATCGAAGATGCAGCAGAACTTCAACTCCGTCAGGAACACGTGCTCAGTCTCGAGTCCCGTCCGGCAAACCTCGAAGGCAAGGGCCAGATCGTGATTCGCGACCTGGTGCGCAACTGTCTGCGTATGCGTCCGGATCGTATCGTTGTCGGTGAGGCCCGCGGAGGAGAGGCCCTTGACATGCTCCAGGCCATGAACACGGGCCATGACGGGTCGCTGACGACCATCCACTCCAACTCTCCGAGAGACACCCTGTCCCGTATCGAAACCATGGTGCTGATGGCCGGCTTCGACCTTCCCGTGCGAGCCATCCGGGAACAGGTTGCTTCGGCGGTCAACTTGATCGTGCACCAGGCACGTCTCAGAGACGGAACCCGGCGCATCACCCACATCACCGAGGTGGAAGGCATGGAGGGTGACATCATCACCCTCCAGGATCTGTTTCTGTTCGACTTCGGGATGGGCGTCGACGAGAAAGGACGCTACCTGGGACGTCTCAAAGCGACAGGCATTCGACCGTCGTTCTCCGGGCACCTGCAGGACATGGGTATCAAACTGCCGAGCGACTTGTTCGATCCCGAACCGTTCTCCCGGCGAGAAGGCCAGCACGGCAGGTGAGACTACGAGTTGCGCTCCCAAGTCTCCTTGCCTTCGTTCTGTTGTTCGGGGGAGGGATGGCCGCGGTCGCTCAGACCGGCGGCTCGACAATCGAGATTTCGGACGTCACGATCACCAGGTACCCGCGAGTCCAGGCCGTTGTCGAGCTTCGGAATCTTCAGACACAACTGAACCCGGCCCAACTGTCGGTCACCGAGAACGGAGTACCGGTCCAAGACCTCGAGGTCGAAATGATCGGCGAGTCCGTAGTCCCCGTGGGGATCGTCCTCGCGATCGACGGATCCGGGTCGATGCAAGGCGAGCCGATCGACGCCGCCAAGCAGGCGGCGTTGTCGTTCATCGAGCAGAAGCGGGACCAGGACTTCATCGCGCTGCTCGTGTTTGCAGACGACGTGCAGGTGCTCTCAGGGTTTACCAGTTCCAAGACGGCGCTGACCGGCAGGGTGCAGTCGATCCAGGCCGGGGGAGAAACCGCCTTTTACGACGCCGTGGTGCGTGGGGCGTCGCTGTTCACCGGTGATGCCGCTCGGCTGGAGCCGAACATGATCGTGTTGACCGACGGCGCCGACACTGTCAGCGTTGCCACTCTCGACGACGCGATCGCCGCGACCGAATCGGTTCGTGTGTTCGGTGTTGCTCTCGAGTCACCTGAGTTCAATCCGACGGACATCCAGGCCATCGCCGATTCCTCAGGCGGCTTGTTTCTCTCGACGCCAGATCCAGCCGCACTGACGAGCCTCTACGATCAGATCAAGCGCGAACTCGACAACAAAGTCGTCGTCCGATTCACGGCAACGCAGGATCAGGCGGGTCCGCTGGCCATCGGTGTCGCCTATCAGGGGATCACCGCGTCGACCAGTGTGGATGTGCCGGGCTTCATCAAGCACATTCCGACAACCACGACGACGGTCTCGGTCGCTTTCACCCAGCCGCCACCGTACTCACCTTCAGGCGAGTCGCCTCTTCCCCTCTCAACGCTCGCGTGGATCGGTCCGGGCGCGGTCGGACTCGGACTTGTCCTCTTCATCTTCATCCTTGCCGGACCTCGAGAGGAGGACAGCGCCTCGGCGTTGCGTAACCGGCTGCGCTCCTACGGCGCGTCCGAGGGAGGTGAGGAACGCAAGAAGGGAGTCCTCGGACGGATCTTCGGTGTGTTCTCACGAAGCGCGGAAGAGGCAGTACGCCGACGGGGTCTTCTCAGCGGCGTGAACGCCGCTCTGGAACAGGCGAATGTCCCGCTGCGCGGAGGTGAGGCAATCGCAGCAGCGTTGGGTTTGAGTCTGCTGGTTGGCGCAATTGTCGGCGCCTATAGCCGGAGTGTGACCTGGGGTGGCGGTGCCTTCCTCTTCGCGATCGTGATCGTCATGGCGCTGATCCAGTTTGGTGGCGGGCGCGAGAAGCGGATCTTCGAGAATCAACTGCCCGACACACTGATCCTGCTCTCAACATCGCTTCGAGCCGGGTATTCGCTGCTGCAAGCCGTCGAGGCCGTGGCGAGTGAAGCTCAGGAACCGACTTCGCGTGAATTCGGCAGAGCAATGGCCGAGTCGAGACTCGGTCTTGGAGTGGTGGACAGCATGCGGGGGATCGCGGAACGGATGCAGTCGGAGGACTTCGGCTGGGCAGTCATGGCGATCGAAATCCAGCGCGAAGTAGGTGGCAATCTCGCTGAGGTGCTTCAGACGGTGGCGGATACGATGCGACAGCGCAACCGGCTTCGAGGAGAGATCAAGGCACTGACCGCTGAAGGAAGGATCTCTGCAATTGTGTTGGGAGCTCTGCCATTCGTCCTGTTTGCATTTCTGTTTGCCACGAACCGGGACTACCTGAATCCACTTCTGACGAGAGTCCCGGGCATCATTGCGATCGTGGTAGGCATGGTCCTCATGGGGATCGGTGTGTACTGGCTGAAGAAGATCGTGGACATCGAGGTATAGATGGACTGGAAACTCTTCTCGGTTGTTTCGGTGTTCGTGGCCATCTCCGGCCTGATCACTTGGGTCGGCTTCGGGATCATCAAGGCCCGCAAGGCAGCGACCGAGCGGCTTGCCGCGTATGGGTCCGCGGAATTCATGCGAGAGGAGACACTCAAGAAGTCACTCGCAGAGCGTGTGGCAGCCCCCATCTTCATGAAGCTCGGCAAGTGGTTTGCTCGGTTCACTCCCGTAGGCTGGATGGAGAAGACACAGCATCGTATCGTGCTCGCAGGTAGCCCGGGCAATCTGGATGCCAACGCGTGGGCGGTTGTCAAGGTCATCTCCGTGACAGTCGCTGCCATGGTGTTCTTCCTGGTGAGACCGGGGATGGATGCCCAAACGGCGCTGGTTGCGTTCATCCTCCTCGGAATCCTCGGCTTTTTCGGTCCGGATGTCCGGCTTACCCGCAGGATCGACGAGCGACGCAAGGCCATGCAGAAGACCCTCCCCGACGTGCTTGACCTGCTGGTGATCAGTGTCGAAGCCGGTCTTGGTTTCGATTCGGCTCTTGCAAGGGTTGTCGGGACAGTCCCCGGTCCTCTTTCCGAAGAGTTCTTCCGCATGTTGCAGGAGACGCGTGTCGGTGTGAGTCGCAGGGACGCGATGCGACACCTGTCGGACCGTACCGACGTCGATGAACTGCGGTCGTTCCTTCTGGCCATGATGCAGGCCGAAGCGTTCGGTGTCTCTATCGCCCAAGTACTCCGCGTGCAGGCCGACGAGATGCGGGTCAAGCGTCGTCAGCGTGCGCAAGAGAAGGCATTCGCCGCTCCCGTGAAGCTGGTATTTCCACTCGTGTTCTGTATCTTCCCGGCGCTATTCATCGTGCTGCTCGGGCCTGCGGCGATCTCGATCTACGAGACGTTCACCGGACTGTAATGGCCTCGGTGCCGGTCCCCTGGTGGAGACGACTGACTCCCGGACACCTCATCCTGCTCATCCCTTGGGTCGGTCTCGTCATTGGAGCGACCTCGCCGATTCGAGACAATTCCTTCCTGTGGCATGTTCGCGCCGGGACCCTGCAACTCGATCTGGGACATGTGCTGCGGACCGACCCGTTTTCGTTCACCTTGCAGGGTGCTCCCTGGAGGACACAGTCATGGCTGCTCGAACTCGGCTACGGGTTGCTGGAACGCTGGACGAACGGGCTGGGCTGGGTCCCGGTGATGCTGGTTGTCGTGGGCACGCTGACGTTCCTCTTGATCGGATTGTCAGTGCATCGCCGCGCAGGGAATCTCCTCGTTACGGGCATCGTGATGGTGTTGTTCACGTGGCTGGGGCTGGCGTTCCAGGTTCCAAGGCCGGTCCTCATGTCGTTTCTGTTTCTGGCCTTGCTGGTGGTGATGGTGGATCATGGCATCACGTGGGCGGTGCCGCTGGTTCTCTGGGTGTGGGCTTCCGTGCATGGTTCCTGGGTACTTGGCATCGGGTACCTGGGGCTGGAGGCGTTTGCGTCGCGCCGATCACTAAAACCAGTCATGAGAACGTTGATCGCCTCATTGATCACGGTGAGCGTTACGGCCCATGGGGTGGGGGTGTGGGAGATTCTGTTGGCGTTCGTTCGAAATCGCGACGCGCTTCGGCTCATTACGGAATGGGCGGTACCGGACATTCTTTCCGTACCGTATCTTCCCTATGCCCTGGCGATCGCTGCCTTGTTGGTGGCCACGGCGAAAGGAGCGGTCGAGACCAGGAGACTCTGGCTCATTGTGCCGTTCCTTCTCTTCGGCCTGACATCAGGGAGGAGCTTGTTTCCTGCGGCAATCGTTCTCGCACCGTGGATAGTGTGGATGCCATCGGCACGAACGGATCTTGCCCGTCCTCTGCCTCGTCGGCCGGAGGCTGTCGTGAACGCTCTGATCGCGGTCGTCATTCTGATGGCACCGTTGGCAGTATGTGCCGGCGTGCGGTGGAGGATCGATTCGGCCGCATTCCCGATCCATGCGGCGCGCTATCTCACCGAGGGTCGAGTGTGGAGCGACGACACAACCGGCGGATTCCTGATCTATGCGTACTGGCCGGAGCGGGAAGTCTTCATCGATGACCGGGCCGAGTTGTACGGAGCCGAATTCATGAGAGAGTTCGTGCATGCCAACAACGGAGATCCCGTGTGGAGGAACGTGTTCGAACGGCATGGAATTGACCAGGCATTGGTGCGTCGCGACTCAGGGATTGCCCGTGCACTTGACGATGCCCGGTGGAACGTCCGTTATGAAGATTCCACATGGGCACTCTGGGTGAGGTCCTGAAGGGCGCGCAAGCTGGTCGGTCAAAACCGGGTGGGGGACGAGGAGCGGGTCTAGGAGAGCGAACTGGCGATATCGCTCCACATCTGTGAGTTCTGTGCCCCCGTGTATTTCACGGCGATCAGTGCGACTATGGCGACGAGGAGGACGAGGAGTCCCCACTCTACGAGCCCGGCACCTAGGTCTTCTTGGGGGTTCCAGCGCATGGTTCGCTCCATCGTCGAATTGACGTACTGCGACGGTATCACGGAGAGTGATGCCGCTCCATGGGTCGGGAGGCCCAAAAGCGCCCGACCCGTGTGGGTCCGAGATGCAAAAGGGCGGGTCGCAAGGGACCCGCCCGTAAGCCTGGGAGTCTGTCTAGGCGTTTCCGAGTCCGCTTCCGATGTCGCTGAAGGTCTTGGAGACCTGCGACCCTGCAAACTTGACGGCGACCAGGGCGACGATAGCGATCAGCACTACCAGGAGCGCGTATTCGACCATGCTCGCTCCCCGATCGTTCTTGAATGTGGTCCAGTGGTGTTGGGATGCGATCCACAGTGTCAACATAGGTATTCCCTCCTAGAGGCTGCTGGCAGAGGAACGATAGCACACAGGGTGGTGAAAGCTCCATGGGTCGGTGGACCTATTCGAGTTAGCGTCGAGGAGCGATACCGAGGCGGATGGCTTCGACCGCGGCCTGGGCACGATCGCTGACATCGAGCTTTTCGAAGATCGAAGCGAGGTGGTTCTTCACTGTTTTCTTCGAGATAAACAGGCGATCTGCAAGCTCTTCGGTTGCTGTGACGCCTCGGCCGAGAAGGGCAAGAACCTCACGCTCGCGGCTGGTCAGCAGCATGGCTCCCGGATCGAGCACTGGTTTGTCGAATGGCTCCAAAATGTCACGCAGAGTGGTGACATGGGCGAAGCGGTGACCTGCCGCCACGGCTCTGATCGCCGCGGCGAGTTGCGGCAAGGGTGTGGACTTCGACAGGAAAGCTGCCGCTCCCGCCGCAACGGCGCGTGCGCGATGTTGGGCGTCGGCGTGCATGGTGACGACGATCGCGGGTACTCGCGAACCGAGGGCGGCCAGAACCTGGATTCCATCGAGGATCGGCATTTCCAGGTCGACGATGGCGACATCGGCGGGTTGTTGGTCGAGCACGGCCATCAGCTGGGCGCCGTCGTATGCGACTCCGACCGCGTTGATGTCAGGGAGGCCTCCAAGAGCTTCGGCGAGTCCATCTGCAAAGAGTCGATGGTCATCTGCAATGGCGACGTTGATCATTCAGGGCCCCACGCGATCGTGACAGTCGTGCCCCGATTGTTGGTCAAGATGCTCAGGGAGGCTCCTATCCGCTCTGCTCGTTCTTCCATTCCGACGAGACCGAATCTCTCATTCGGCACCTCGTCGCGATCGAATCCGGTTCCATCGTCGAACACGGTAATGCGGCCTTCGTCGAAATCGGAGATGCCATGGACGATGATCGCAGTGGCGCCTGAATGAGCGATGGCGTTTCGAAGCGCTTCGACGACGATGGCGGCGATGTCCGGTGCGAGTGATGGTCGTGGCGGCCTGCGTTCTTCGAGCCGTATGTCGATCGCCGGAGAGTTCTCGGGTAGATCTCCGGCGATACGCCGGACGACCTCACCGATGCTTGGCTGGGGGCTCATGCGGAGGTCCGCCACCGTTGACCGGACATCCTCGACAAGGCCGGTCACCGACGAACGCAGTGCCTGCAAGTGCTGGGCAAGGTCGGGATCTGCCGGGTGTCGAAGGAGGGCGAGATCCACGGCGAGTCCGAGCGAAGCGAGGGACGGTCCGATCTCGTCATGCAAGTCTCTGGCCAGGCGCTGGCGTTCCTCGCGAACCGCCCGCTGAGCGATGTCTTGGAGGAGCAGGACGTTCCCGAAGGCGAGTGCGACGGGTTGCAGGAGATCGTGGACGACTGTCCGCTCGTCTTCTGTCAGTTCGTCTTGCGATGTGATCGCTGCGAACCCGACGCTATGTTCACCGACCGAGAGAGGGATTACTGTGCGAGTCGACCCGGGTGGTTCGTTGCCTGCACGGGCTACGACGACAGGTCCGTCGTTCCCGGCGAGGGCAATGAGCCCTCCCTCCATGGAAATGGAGTCCGCGAGTTCCTCGAGGGCAGAGTTTCCAACCGTGACGGGGTTGAGCTCCCTGCTATCGGCTTCCTCTACGAAACGTGCGAGGAGGGAGTTCGCACGGGTCAGCCTCTCGACGCGAGCTGTCGCTTCGGCCGAGGCTTTGGTGAGCTGCAGTTCCCGTGTTCTCGATTCCATGAGGACGCGTCTCGCCTGAGCGGAAGTAATTGCGACGAGGAGGATGAGGGCGACCCATTCGAGGACAGTCGAGATGTCGAAGGAGTCGGTAGCGAAGGTGACGATCGTCAGTGCGGCGATGCCGAGTGTGGAGGCTGCAAGTCCCGGCCTCAGTCCGCCAAGGGTCGCGGCGACGAGGACGGGAATCAATGAGAGGAGGAGATACGGGCTCGTGCCACCTCCGGTGAGAGCCGAAGCAGTCATGGTCAACAGGATGCCGACGGTCGTCACGAGGTCTTGTAGCCACTGCCGTGACAGAAACGATATCGGGATCGTCTGTAGGCCGACGACGTACGCACCCCCGAGCACTGCGGCCACGAGCACCGGTGTGGTTGCTCCCTGGTCGAAGAATGAGAGGAATACACCGAGCGCAAGGGTCAGCCATGAGAGAAGGGTGAATACCCGTCGAAGCCTGAGTTCACGTCGATCCGGACTGAGCACGCCTTCAGGCTACAGTCGACTTCGATGGATCGGAAGCAAGTGTTACTGGCTGGAGGGATCGGATCCGGCAAGAGCGAGGTCGGAAGGCTGCTTCAAGCACGTGGTTGCTGCATCATCGACGCAGATCAGGTTGGACACGAGGTGCTCGAACCTGGAGGTGAAGTGTTCGATCATGTGGCTGCGGCCTTCCCGGACACACTCGTCGACGGTACGATCGATCGAAGTCTGCTCGCCGGCGAAGTGTTCGCCGATCCGATCAAACTGCTGCAGCTCGAGTCGTTGACTCACCCCGCCATTCGTGCCCGGATTCGCCGGAGCGTCGAGGAATGCGGTAGTCGTGTCGTCGTCGTTGAAGTGCCGTTGATCTCCGATTTCCTGGGCGATGGCTGGATACGGGTGGTGGTCGATGCACCGACGGAACGCAGGCTGCATCGACTCCAAGTACGGGGCATGGACGCAGAGGATGCGCGCCGGAGAATGGACGCACAGCCATCGCGTCGACAGTGGAGGGAGGCTGCCGATTTCCTCGTCGACAACAGTGGTGATCTCGAAGACCTCGAACGTGAGGTCGAACGCCTGTGGGCCTGGCTCAGCGACTAGTACCTTGGCCAGTAACGTTCGGGGTGTCGATACCGAGGCAGGGGCGTCGCGTCGACACGGATCGACCCGTCCTTTTCGTTCGAGTCGAGTTGTCGGGTCGATCCGATATCGATCGCAAGACCCGCACAACGAAGGCGCACCTGCAGGTGCGTTGAGGCGGAGAACGCAGCGAGCGGCGTTCCTGGCCGGCAGAACACCGCAAAGGTTGCCGGTCGA
>JAACED010000003.1 GCA_011682695.1 Gammaproteobacteria bacterium | reverse complement strand
AACTCCTTTTTTCACTCAGGCGAACGGGGGATTTATGTGGAAAATGCATCCCCGCCGATTGCAAACAATGTCTTCGGGGATTGTACAACCGACGACCGATGACCGATGACCGATGACTGATGACTGATGACTGATGACTTTCTACACCATGTGCACGATGACGCCGACCCGCTCGAGCAGCGCGGCGGGTTCGACGCCGACCGTTTCTGGGAGCAGCTGATCGGCAACCGTCCGCTCCCCGATCGTCACCTCCACAGGCTCGTCCAGGAGCGCTTCTCCGGACGGTCGAAGCAGCACGACGTCGGATGTACCGCCGCCTTCGTTGACGCGGGTGACCATCACGACATCTCCATCGGAGAGTTCGAGCAGTGATCCGGGCGGGTAGACACCAACCATCTCGATGAACGCCCTGGCGAAGTCCGGATCGTAGATCGAACCCGCGCCGGTCAGCAGAACGTAGAGAGCGCGGTTGGGCGTCTCGGCCCTGCGGTAGGAGCGCCGGGTCGTGATCGCGTCGTAGGTGTCGGCAGTGGCAACCAGCCTGCTGTAGAAGTGCAGATCCCGCGATGATCTTCCGACGGGCGGGTAACCGAGACCGTCATACCGGGCGTGGTGTTCGAACGCCACTGTCGCGGCGATCTCCTGATACGGTGCCGCCGCGGCGAGGATCGACGCCGCTCCCTCCTGCGGATGCAGCTTGATCTGGCGCCACTGTTCGGCGTTGAGCCGGCCCGGATACTGCAGGATCGACGACGCTACGCGTACCTTGCCGATGTCGTGGAGCAATGCGCCCATCGCGAGGGCGGACATCTGGTCGTTCGGCAGGCCGAGCATTCGACCCATCGCAATCGAGAGAATGCAGACGTTGACCGAATGAAAGAACGTGTATTCGTCGTGACTCTTCATCGTCGAGAGCAGCAACGATGCGGCAGGCTGAGAAATGGTCTGTTCCACCAGCTGCTCGACCGCCCCCGCCGCTCCCGAGAGGTCGAACTGTTCGTCCCGCTCGATTGCCGCCGCCATCCCGCGCAGCACGTCGAGTGAACGAGAGTATGACCTGCGCACACCGCCGGTGGCATCGCTTTCGAGATCGGCTCTCGTGAACGGCGACTCGTTGAGCCGAATCGTTGCTTCGGCGGGAACGTCACCACTCAACGCGGCGATGAAAGCTCCCAGGTCTGCGACATCTGCTGCTGCGACCGGAGCATTGAACGTGATCGATTCGATACCCCGGGACTGGAGCGTTCGCAAGAGACTGCTGAGCTCAAGCGAGGCATGCGGCAGGATCGACCGTCCAAGGTGGATCGTGTCACCGAGCAGGGTGACGACTGCCTCATCGTCTTCCCTACGGGCAAGCATGTTCGCAGCCGTCGTAGCTGCCTCGAGCGCCTCACCGGTCGAAGGGTGGTCGATCGGGTACAGGCTCATCTGACGCGCCAGCGCCTGGATCTTGCGAAGAGCCGTGCGAGCTGCCTGCTCTCTGATCATGCGCGAGTTCCTAGTGCTTCCCTGGCGGCGGCCCGCAGCGCCCGTCCCCGGGCGCTGAGAATGAACCGGCGTCCTGCGACGGCCTTGAGTGCATCCTCACACTCCGGACTCTCGCGGTCCCCGAGGTGTCGAATGACTTCCTCCTTTTCCGCAGCCGAGAGACGGCCATTCAGCGCTGCGATCAGATGGCCCTCGGCTTCCGCTCCTGGCCGGGCAGCAAGCAGGCCGATCGCGGCGCGCCGGACCACCTCGTGATCGTCGCCCAGTGCGCCCCCTGCGTGCTCGATTGCAGCGGGCTCGATCGTGTTCAGGGCTCTCAGAGCCTCGACGCGCACTCGATGGTCCCCATGGGTAAGCAGTTTGACCAGGCCGGGCACCGCCTCGGAGTTGCCGGAGGCCCGAAGAACGGTCGCCAGGTTCCTGACCACGTACCATCGTTCGTCGTCGAGAGCGGCCAGGACCGGACCTGGATCGTGTTCGGCCACTGCGCCGAGGATATCGATCAGCACCTTCCTGCGGGAACGGTCCTCTTCTTCGGCGAGAAGGCCGAGCACGACGCCTATCTTCGTCGCTCCAAGCCTCGCGACCAGGCTTCTTGCAGCATCTGGGCCTGCGCCGGACACCTCGTTGACGAGCAAGTCGATGACATCCCGGGTACACGCGAGCTCGAGAGCCTCCTGGACCTCGCGGCGGCGCTCCGGCGGATGCGTTGGTGCGTCAGTCACACTGCGGACCCACAGTTCGGCGTGGCGAAACTGTTGCCGCCGGATACTTGCGATGATCTTGCCGGTGAGCAGACGCATCAGGCGCCGAAAGCGATTGTCGCGATCCTCGACGGCGAGAAGCCCACGGAACGTGTCGAGGGTGTAGTAGAAGTGGCGCCGAGGGTCGGGAAACTGCGGTCGCAGCTCGCCGATGGCGATCTGTGAGAGGCTCTCCGGCGCGGCGCCGAGCAGACGCTCTTGGACACGCGCGGTGACCATCTGCACGGCATCTGCCGCGCCGTCTCCCGCGTCGAACAATGCGAGAAGTTCATCTGGACGGCGGTCCGCTTCGTCGGTTCCGATCCGTGCGTAGTCCAGAAGCAGAGCAAAGCCGGCCGAATCGAGCTTCGGAGCGATGCGTGCCAGCTCGTGGCCGGCGAACTGATCGAGGAAGAGCCGGTCGATGGGATCGTCATAGGCACCGAGGAACGGTCCCAATACGGCCACCATGAACTGCTCATCCAGGGAGAAGAACGCCTCTACGAACGCTCGGACGACCTGCTCGCAGGCAGCAATGTCGGAGTCGGCGATCAACCCGTAGGTCTCGCGGAAGCGAGTGTGGAACAGCTCTGCCAGCCGTGCGGAATCTCCTTCGGCTTCTTCGACGAGCGCAGCGGCGAACTCGGCCGGATCCATTGCGCCGGCCATCGCATCCCGCACGACATCGTCGCGTTCAAACGTTGGACCCTCCGCCCCGGTGGAGAGCGGCATCTTCGTGACGACGGACAGACCGCTGATGCCTTTTCGCATGAGGAGCGCGGGAAGCCCCCCGCCTTGTTCGATCGCTTGTTCCTCCAGCGCGAGCACGCTCATGAATGCGGCCAGGTCGCGATCCGATGGAGGATCGGTCACTCCAACCGACGCGATGTTGTGCACATAACACCGTTGTGCAAGCCGCTCCACCGCATCGCGGGTGACCTGCACTTCTTGGTCGTCACAAAGGAAGAACCCGGGCCCGACATCGAGCCAAATGGTCCCGACCGCCGCAGCCGTACGAAGCGACTCTCCGATCCGATGAAACGAGGGTTGTGTCTCCGGTTCCGGGTACAGGTTGTACACGGTCCAGGCGCCCGCCAGTGCTTCGACAACTTCGGCGGCACCCGTCTCGTCAATCACGTCTACCCGCCGATCTGAATCAATTCCTCGCGCACAGCGTAGAGGACGGCTTCGTTTCTCGAATGCAATCCGAGTTTGTCGAGGATATTGCGAACGTGATTCTTGACCGTGTTCTCGGAGATGAACAGCTTCTCGCCGATCTGGCGACTGGTCATGCCTGAGGAAATAAGCCCGAGCACTTCGAGTTCGCGACCGGTCAGCTCCGGCTTGCGCGTAGAGATGACCTCACGATGTTTGAGCAGGCTGGCGACCGTCTCGAACAGTTTCGCTCCCATGCGCGGAGAGACAACGGCTCCACCTTCGCACACGGCGCGCATCGACTCGACCAGCTCCGGGAACGGAGTGTCTTTGACGACATATCCCCGGGCACCGGACTTGATGGCCGAGAGAAGGTCCTCCTCCGATTCGCTGGATGTAAGCAGGACGACGTTCGCGCCACCCGAAGCCTCTCGGATCGGACCGACGACCTCCAGTCCCGACATCCCCGGCATCAACACGTCGAGCACGACCATATCCGGCTGAAGCGAGCGGGCCATCGTCAAGGCCGTCATCGCATCCTCGGCCTGGCCGACGACATCGAACCCCGCGTTCACGAGCGCGGCTGAGAGCCCGGTAACGAACAGCGGAGAGTCGTCGACGACCAATACGGTGGTCATGCGGGCTCGATCAATCCGTACGATCCGTCGCGCCGTCGGTAGAGGACGCTCGGCCGGTCACCTTCTGCATTCTGGAAGAAGAAAAACCCGTGGCCAAGCATCTCCATCTGCAAGGCGGCTTCTTCTGGAGTCATCGGTTTCATGACAAACTGCTTCACTCTGACGATCAGTGGACCACTTGGCTCTTCTTCGTCGTCTTTGGACGCCGTATTGAGGCGTTTCTCTCGCCCTCTCCGAGAACGATCGATGAGCCGTTCCTTCAACCGCCGCAGTTGAATCCCGAACTTCTCGGTCGCAATGTCCAGTGCTGCCTCAGCGGTCGGGCCTGCCGCTTCGACCCGCACGGTCGAACCGGCTGCACGCGAGGTGATCTCCACCCTGAACGGGTCCGTGACTCGCCGGTTCATCTCCTTGACGATTTCGACGTCTGCCGACGAGATGCCATTGAAGAACCTGGCCGCTTTCGAGACTTTGGCACGGGCGGCTTCTGCAAGACGCTCATCGAACTGGTAGTTCTTACCATGAAGTTTGACGTCCAAAACCAGCCTCCTATTGATGGTTGGAGTCTCTGCGAAGCGCGACCGCAAGTGCTGCGGCCGGCCATGCTGCATGTCGCAGGATCACACCCCTACTCTACCCGCACCCGTGGCCGTAATCGCGCCGATCACTTGTGGGCCGATTGCGTCGGCAGCCGCCCTCATGGTCTGACCCGTCGTGAGAACGTCATCGAGGATGACGACGGGTCGAGTGACACGTGAGCGAAGACCGAATCCAACAGGCGACCGCTCGGACCGCGACTTGCCGGCGTGACGGCGAGTCCACGGCGCCGGCCGCAGCAGGTCGACCACGGGCCGACCCACGAGAGCCCCATAGGCCTTGGCGAGTTCTCGTGCAGGATCGATTCCGTACCGCCATGCCCGCATGGGCACACGCGGCACCGGAACGATCGCCGCCCCCGGGTCGTCGACCCTGGCCGCCATCGCTTCCGCGAGTGGTGCCGCAGCGGCTCGGATCGCCTCGTACTTGAGCCGACGCACCAACACCCTGGCAGCGCCGCGATGCGCCAACGCTACGTGCACGAGCAACGATCCACCGACCACACGGTCCGACTCGGGCCGCAGAGATGAGCGGCAGCGACCGCACAGCACCCCTCGGGTCGGCAGCGAACACACCAGGCACACCATGCGCCCACCCTATGGCCCGCCACTGACGAGAACGCTTTCTGCGCGAGATTCGGTGGCAGGACGCCACTCTCTGTGGTTAGATGGTGGTATGGCGGCTGGGAACGTCCACGACACTCGGGAGCGGCAGCGTCAGCGAAGGCTGACACGGCTGGGCTTTCTCCTCGCGCCGATCGCGGCATGGATGTGGTGGCGCATCGTCAGCGGCCGTCATCCATGGCCGGCGTTCCCGCACCTGCCGCCCGAGACGATGTTCTGGCTTCCCGGCATCCTCCTCATCCTGCTCATCGGGATCGCGCTGGTGGCTCCGGTGCTCGGAAACCGACGATCGCCGCACACGACGTTCCGACCCGAGCAGATCGAGACCTCCTTCGACGACGTCAAGGGCATGGACAACCTGTTGATCGAGGTTCGTCACACCTTGCAGATCCTGCTGGACCACGAGCGGTTCCGAACGGTCATGGGAGGAACGCCCCGGCGTGGTGTGCTCTTTGAAGGACCCCCCGGAACCGGCAAGACGTACGCCGCCAAGGCACTGGCCAAAGAAGCCGGCGTACCGTTCCTGTTCGTGTCGGCCACTGCATTCCAGAGCATGTGGTACGGAATGACGTCGAAACGGATCCGAGCCTTCTTCAAGGCCCTGCGGAAAGCTGCCAGGGTCGAGGGCGGGGCAATCGGTTTCATCGAAGAGATCGACGCGATCGGACTGGCACGTCCCAATGTGACGAAGAGTCCGGCGGTGTCCCTGTCGGTGAACCGGTCCATCGCGACGGACACCGGAGGGGTCGTCAACGAACTGCTCATCCAGATGCAGAGCTTCGACGAACCCCTGTCACGCACCAAGATGGCGAGCTGGTTCAGGGATCGCATCAACCTGTTCCTCCCCGAACACCTCCAGCTTCGGCCGCCGGCGAACCAGTACTCGAATGTGCTGCTGATCGGAGCGACGAACCGAGCCGATTCGCTCGACCCTGCGCTGCTGAGACCAGGACGCTTCGACCGGATCTTCCACTTCGACCTGCCCGGACGGTCCGGCAGACGTGAGCTGATCGACTACTTCCTCACCCGCAAGGCTCATGCCCCGGAGATGGAGTTGGAGACATCGAGGGATAATCTCGCTTCGGCGACGCTCGGCTACACGCCGGCTTCGCTCGAGCGACTCTTCGACGAGGCGCTTTTGTTGGCGCTGCGGGACGACCGTAGCGCCCTGGACATGAGAGACCTCCATAGGGCCCGGATCGAGATCGAGCTCGGGCTCCCCGAGCCGGTCGACTACCCCACCGAGGAGCGGGCCGCGATCGCCACCCACGAGGCCGGACATGCGACGGTCGCGTACCTGGTCGGCAAAGGGCGTCGCCTCGAAGTTCTCTCGATCATCAAGCGCAGGGAAGCGCTCGGGTTCCTGGCCCACCGTCTCACCGAGGAGCGGCGTACCCAACGCGAGTCCGAACTGAGGGCACTGTTGCAGATCGCGATGGGTGGCATGGTTGCCGAGGAGATCTTCTTCGGGGATTCGAGCACCGGGCCTGCCGGGGACCTCGCCTCTGCAACCACGCTTGCCGCCGAGATGGTCGGTTCTCTCGGGCTCGGGGGCTCGCTCGTGTCGTACCGGGCGCTCGACGCCGGGCCGCTCGGAGGGAACCTGACGGCCAGGGTTCTGAGTGACCCGCACGGCCGCGAACAGATCGAGCACCTCCTCGACCAGGCGAAACAGTCGGTCACACGGCTCCTGTCGGCCAACCTTCACATCGTCGAGGCGCTCCGAGATGCACTCATCGAGCGCAACGAGCTGATCGACGAGGAGATCCTCGACGTGATCGGCTCTGCGTCCGGCGACACCGTCATCGACCTGCGCGAAACCCCGGTACAGCAGTAGCGGCATCCGGCACGTCGCATCTCACACTCGATGGTGAGGATTCGGTACCGCCATATCCTCTGATCGGACGCCTCGAGGCGCTCATGGAACCGTCGCAAGACCAGTCCCACCGGCGCCACAACCACACGCCACGGACAGGGCGGCGAGTGGCAGAGGTGCGCACCGTTGGCGGCCCGAACGACCGCTCATGAGACAGTACGCACGTCTATGAGGCCACCGGCCCCTAGACACACGGTGCGAGAGTTGGTAGATTTAGGTTATCAGCTGGGAGGTTCGATGGGGGAGGCGTCGTGGCTACGTCCTTCTGTCGCGCCGTCCTGGCTTCTGCATTCCTGCGACTCGGATCCCCCTGAGGAGCGCGCGGGGACTGTGACTTTGGCAAGACAGTCCCCGGCGAACAGGACCGACACACGACTGGAGCGTCGTCACGAATCCCGTGCGGGCATTGTATCGCCGCGTTCTGACTAAGCCAGGACCTTGCGGCAAGGCCGCTGTGTCCTCCATCTGGAGGACGAGCAGTTGAGCAAGCACGCCCGGCCCCGCCTCTCCTCTCCCGCCTGGATCCTGGCCGATCACGCCGCCCTCGCCCCTCGGGGACACCATTGGCGTCGCTTCCGATCCGGCATGCACGAACTGCACCACTCAGCACTCCCCCCAAGACCCCGACGCGGCCGCCACCGCGACTCGCACAAAGCCTCCATGCCCTTCTCGAGACCCCAGCCGGCCGGCCGTACAACGGTCCTGCTCGTCACGATCCTGGTAATCCTGGCGTACGGAGGCGGCATCGGCTACAGCCACTGGATCACCGAGGCCGTTGCGAACACCCGGAGTGGGACGGGTCGCCTTGCAGCCTCGACGAGCGGCCCCTCGGCAACCTTCGAGTTCAACTGCGATACCCACCGTTTTCCTGGGCACTCGATCTCGTTCGTTCGATTCTGGGCTCCAGATCAGGAGCCCGGCGACCTCGAAGCGAAGGGCATCGGAGCAGTGAAGATCGAAACCGGGCGCTCAGAGATCGCCGACGGGTACTCGATCGATCCGAGCAACGCTGCTCAGGGTGACACTGCAACGCTGCACCTCGACGGCACCGAGGTGGCGATCGGGCAGTGGGTCGCGAATCCTGGAGAGAGCGGAGGGTTCCTCGGTTTCGGCTTCACGGTGAACGGCGAGGACATCGTCGTCGACGTCATGGCGGGCGGTGATCTTTGGCGCATGGTGCTCTCGGGGACCGGCCTATGGTCTCTCGACGGTGTCGACGGTGATGGTCACGGTGGACACGGCACGGACACGACTCTGCCCACCTCCTGCAACCCGTTGTCCATTCGTAGCGTGGTGTCGATCACCAATGACGGATCCATTCCGGGGATCCCCTATGTCACGCTCATCGGCTCCGAAGACGCCTGCACGGGCGAAGGTCATTGTGGCCACGGAGGTCATGGTGGTCACGGTGGCCGTTTCAACCTGGTGATCGAGACGACGGAAGGCGTCATCGCCCAGGGTTCGCTCTGCGACCTGTTGAACCGGCGTTTTCGGGTCGCGCACCAGCTCGACCCTGGGGAGTCCGTGTCCGTCTCGCTGACGTCGACCCTGCTCGGAACCTTCCCCCACGACGGATTCACGATACCCCTGACGTTGAGCTCCCTGTTCACGCAGTGGAACAGCGCCCCTCCGGACGAGGGAGGGTTCGGCTGGACGGTCACCGCTGATCGGCCGCTCGACGTGACGGTGAACGTCGCACCTTCGCACGAATCGGGACCGGCCCTCCTGGAGATGTTCGACGCGTCCCCGCCGGAGTCCGATGAGCCGGCCGGTACCGCGCAGGACGACGGTGGGACACCACCCCCAGCAGAGACCGTTTCGCCATGAGAGACCACGGCGAGGAAGGAGCCCGGGAGGTGACGATGAACCGACACCGCAGAGAACCGAGTGTTCTGGCGCGTGCGCGATCACCCGATGCGCACGGCGTACACGGAAGACACCGGTGGGAGAACCCACCACGAGGAAAGGAAAGAGGAACGTGAGAACGAAGAAACGGAGCGTGCTGTTGCGGGCGCCGGGTCTCGTGGTACTGCTGACATTGCTGCTGGCGACCACAGGCCTCGTCTATGCCCACTGGACGGCGACGCTCGATCTCAACGGCAACGTCAATACCGGCAGTGTCGTCATGGCCTGGTCGCAAGCCTGGACCAACGACGACGGCGTCCTCAACGCGAGCGACGGCGAGCCGACCACGAACGAGATCTTCGACGCATGGGGTACCGCCTCGAGCGCCGATCCGTCGGATCATGTTGCACCTGCCCCGGGCAGATACACCAAGGACGTGGCGAAGTGCACCGCGGCTCACACCGATGATCTGGTGACGTGGACCATCGAGAACGCCTACCCGAGCTACAACTGCACGCTGACCGCCACCCTCAAGAACACGGGCAGCGTGCCGGTGCGGGCGACCTCGATCGCGTTCACCGCGACGAGAACGCCGGACGGCGGATCACCTGGCTCCATCCCGATCGTCCCGGGCATCAACGAGGGCAACTTCTACCTGGGAACGACCCACCAGATCGAAGGTGATATCAGCGCCGGGGTTCGCTGCGGCACACAGATCGATCCGGCAGAGTCCGTGACGACATCCGGCTGGTTGCACGTGCTGCAGCCTGCTCTCCAGAATGCGACCTATGCGTTCGCACTCTCGCAGGACTTCGTCAACTGGAACGAGTGGGACGTGACGATGTGCACGGCTGGTGCAGTCGTGGATCAGGACGGTGATCCCACGACCGCCGACCTGTGTTATTGGAACGGACTCGCCTGCGTAACGCCCCTACCCTAGGAAGGCAACGGAAGGGTGGTTCGGAGCGCGGGCTGCGAGCCACCCAAGGAACACACCATGCATGAGGAGGTGCAGCGGCAGGGAGCATCGCCGGCCATCGCGGCCGGTATGGCGTCACTCGCCGCCGCTGCACTCCTCACTCCGTCGACATGACCGATACCGGCGGCCACAATCCTTCGCCGATCGCTGGTGCCTTGGCCAGTAACGTTCGGGGTGTCGATGCCGAGGCGGGGGCGTCTGGTCGCAAGGCCGCACAACGAAGGCGCACCTGCAGGTGCGTTGAGGCGGAGAACGCAGCGAGCGGCGTTCCTGGCCGGCAGAACACCGTAAAGGTCGCCGGTCGAGGCACTAGCCTCGATCCGGTGACCCGCCCACGGCACCGCAAACCTCGCTCCTCACTGCTGCACGCCTTCCGCAACCCCGACCGATCTCACGGGCATCGACGCGCACTCCGCTTCTCCGGAGTGGTCCTGGCCTACGTCGTGGCCGCCTATGCGATCTCCACCAGGGGGTTCCCCATCTGGCTGCGAGCGACGCCGGGACTCGACTACTACCTCGCCCAACCACTTCTCTGGACGGGCCTCGCCGTGCTCGCCTACCACGGATGGCGCCGCCTTCCCCGGCGGCCCGCCTTCCACTGGACGATCGTCCGTGCCGGCTTGTTCGTCGGAGTCTTCCACGTCTCCGTGCTGATCATCGCCGGCGTGCTGAGCGGATTCGGCCGCTCACCCTCTGGCAAGCTGGTCAACTACCCGCTGAACGTCCTCTATCTGGGGACGATGCTGGTTGGACTCGAGATGGCGCGTGCGTACCTCTTCCGTGTCTGGGCGCCGTTCGTCGAGCGTACCCGGCTCATGCGGGGAGGCGTACGATCCCGGTTCCGGATACAGGCACTCGAAAACGGTGCTTTTGTCACGGTCACGGTGATCTTCTTCGTCGCCGCCACCCCGATCGGCCAGTTCACGGGACTGACCGACCCGGCCCGCCTGTTCCAGACCGGTGCAGGGCTGCTGGCCCCCGCGCTCGTCCTGAGCGGAGTTGCCACCTGGATGGCCAGCGTTGGAGGACCAGGACCGTCGATCGCCTACCGCGGCACTCTCGTCGCGTTCGCGTGGTTCTCCCCGATCTTGCCCGACCTCACCTGGGTGTGGCTGCTGCTCATCGGCGCCATCACGCCGATCGTTGCGATGACCCTCTTCCGCGCCTTGGCAGCAGATGCTCTCAAGGAGCCACAACGCCATTTCGAGCAGGCGAGACCAGTCCAGAAGGCCTGGCCCGGTTGGGTGGCGACCGTCGCCGCCGCCGTAGTTGCCGTGGCATTGTTCACCGGCATGTTCGGGGTTCGCCCGCTGATCGTGGCCGGGACCAGCATGGACCCGGCCCTCGTCCGAGGCGACGTCGTCATCATCCGCGAACACGTCGACATCCCCGGCCTCGAGATCGGCGACATCGTGGAGTACCGACAGGGGACGATGCCGGTGACCCACCGCATCGTGCGCATCGAGGACACACCCGATGGCCTGATGATCACGACCCGTGGAGACAACAACCGGTCCGACGACACACCCGTCGGCGCCGACGAGATCGACGGGAAGGTGGTGTTCGCCGTTCCGTGGGTCGGACGCGTCGCCCTCTGGGTCCGGGACCGCTGAGTCACCGAATACCTGCCTCGCGTGCCCGGCGCTCGCGCCACGATCCCGGTACCCGATACCGGGTACTCCTGACCGCTCGTCAAGTCCCCAGACCGACGATCAGGTCCCTTCCTGCCAGGACGCCAGGTATGCGATCTGTTCTTCGGTCAACACCTCGACCGCGCCGCCGAGATGCTCGAGTTTGATCCTCGCAACCTCGCGATCGAGCTCGTCCGGAAGCGTGTACACGCCCGGTTCGAGCTCTTCGTGATTGGCGACGAGCCACTCCGCTGCAAGCGCCTGATCGGAGAATGACATGTCCATCACGTCTGCGGGGTGCCCCTCGGCTGCGCTCAGATTGACCAGGCGTCCTTCTGCCGCAACGAGAATCCGGCGTCCGTCCGCGAGCTCGAATTCCTCGAGATTCTCGCGAACCGGACGGCGTACGACCGCCTTCTCCCTCAAGGCGTCCAGATCGATCTCGACGTCGAAGTGGCCCGCATTGGCGAGAATCACGCCGTCTTTCATCCGGTCGAAATGCCGGGCCCGAAAGACGTGCTTGTCGCCGGTCACGGTGATGAACAGGTCCCCCAGCTCGGACGCATCGTCGGCAGTCATCACCCGGTAGCCGTCCATGGCAGCCGATAGGGCCCTGATCGGGTCCGACTCGACGACGATGACCCGGGCGCCCATCCCGTCGGCCCGGGAGGCGACACCCTGGCCGCAGTCTCCGTAGCCGGCCACGACGATGTTCGACCCGGCGAGCAGGATATTCGATGCCCGCAGGATGCCGTCCAGCGACGACTGCCCGGTCCCGTACCGATTGTCGAACAGGTGCTTGGTTGCCGAATCGTTGACGGCCACCACCGGAAGCCGAAGCATCCCTTCGTTGGCCATCGCCCTCAGGCGGATCACTCCGGTCGTGGTTTCTTCTGTGGAACCGATCGGTGTGACATCGGTGCGGTCCTTGTGGAGCACCGATACCAGGTCGGCGCCGTCGTCCATCGTGATGTGCGGTTTGGTGTCGAGTACGGCATTGATATGGCGGTAGTAACGCTCGTCGTCCTCGCCTCGGACCGCGAACACGGGAATGTCGTCTGCAACGAGGGCTGCGGCCACGTCATCCTGCGTGGACAACGGATTGGAGGCGCACAGCACGACGTCGGCGCCGCCGTCTCGCAGCGCCATCATCAGGTTGGCGGTCTCGGCCGTCACATGCAGGCATGCGGCGATGCGCATCCCCTCCAACGGCTTCGTTTGACGGAACCGCTCCCTGATCGTGCCGAGGACCGGCATTCTCCGGCCCGACCATCCGATTCTGCGTGCTCCTTCAGGAGCAAGGGAAGCGTCCGCTATGTCGTAGTTCATGTCTCTCCCAATTCTTGTTTGAGTATTTCGATGGCCTCGACGGGAACCGGGTCCACGGCGGCGTTTCGCGCCAAGCGCAATGAGACCATATCTCCGATGGCGGATAGACTTGCCATCCGGGCAAGTGGATGTTCCCCCTGTGCCCACACTTCACCGACGATGCCCGCCCCTTCTGCCAGCCTGCCCAGGGTGGGATCGAACCGGGCGGCAACTCGGGAGGGTTCGTGCGGGTCGCGCAGCGCGATGACGCCGACGGTGCGCCGGAGAACGGACCCGAGGGCGGACCATCCAACGATCTCGTTATGGTCGGTCTCGGGAATCGTCGTGGTGAACGCGGGCGCCTTGGCATTCTCATTGATCTGTGTCTTCCATCGGTACGCGGCGACCGCGGCCGGCCCGGAGCCGACGATCAGTGTGATTCGGCCTGCAAGACCTTCCGCGAGGTCGTCGGCGAGGTGGCGTCCTGGACCGTCGAGATCGGCCCCCAGCAGCTCGTCGGTGACGATGGCGGCCTCGGTCAGCCCGGTCCCCTCGACGAGCCCGGCGCCCTCGAGAATCCTCATCACTGCACCGGTGAGGTACCCGAACGCCGCGCGGGGCTGAAGTCCGCCGGGAACCTCGACGAGCGGCCAGTCGTGCTCTCGCGCGAGACGCGAGAGCACTCCCCCACTGCTGACGGCAGCGATCGCAAGACCCGCACGCTCGGCGGCTTCGACACCGGACAGTGTCTCCTCGGTATTCCCCGAATACGAGACCGCTACCACAAGCGGCGAGAGCCGCTCGGCCCATCCGGGGATCCCATAGCTCTTGTGCGCGAACACCGGTGCTTCGCCGGCCACGGCGGCGGCGACGTCGCCGGCAATGCCGGAGCCGCCCATCCCGCAGACCAGCGCTCCCGTTGCGGCAGGAAGCGAGGGAGTGGTGAGGTCTGCCGCCCACCGATACTGCTCCGGCAGGCTTGCCAGCATGGTCTCCATCGTGTTCACGATTCTCGGGTCGCTTCTTCGATGAGCATCACGGGGATACCGTCTCGTACCGGATAGCGCAGACCGCACGCGGTGCAGATGAGGCGTTGCTCTGTTTCATCCTCTCGGAGGTCTCCATGGCACGAAGGGCACACGAGGATCTCGGCGAGTTCGTCTGGAATGAGGCCCATCATGTTCCTTTCACGATCGATCGCACCGTAGCAACAAGTTCCTCGACAGCCGCCTTGTCTCCGGCCTCGGCATTGAGCCGCAGAACGGGCTCGGTATTCGAAGAACGCAGATTGAACCACCGGTCCGCCCATTCCACCGTGAGACCGTCCGTCCGGTCCTGCGACGCGTCACCGAAGGTGGCGGCGACGCGCTCGATGGCGTCCTGCTGGTCGTCGACACGCAGGTTGATCTCTCCGGACGCCACATAGGGTTCGAAATCCTTTCGGATCTCGGAGAGGGAGCGCCCGTCTTCGGAGAGCACCTGGAGCAGGACGAGCATCGCGAGCGTCCCGGAGTCGGCGCGAAAGTTGTCTCTGAAGTAGTAGTGCCCCGAATGCTCACCGCCGAACACCGCGCCCGTCTCGGCCATGATCTGTTTGATGAATGAATGACCGACCCGCGTGCGAACGGGCGTCCCGCCGGCAGCCCGAATCGCCTCGGGAACGGCCCGGCTGACGATCAGATTGTGCACGATCTTGGCTCCGGGTTCTCGGGCCAGAAACCACGTGGCGATCAGCGCGGTGGTCGTGCTTCCCGACAGCGGCCGTGAGAGATCATCGACGAAGAACGCCCGGTCGGCATCGCCGTCGAAGGCGACACCCAGATCGGGATGCTGCGAGCGCATCGTCGCCTCGAGGTCTCGCAGGTTCTCCGGCTGCAACGGATCGGCCGGATGGTTCGGGAATCGGCCGTCCGGTTCGAGGAACAGCGGGATGAGTTCGGCATCCAGCTTTGCGAACACACCCGGCAAGGCCACCCCGGCCATGCCGTTGCCACCGTCTGCGGCGACCCGCAAAGGACCGATCCGCTGGGGGTCGACAATGGAGAGCAGATGGTCGATATAGCCGGGGATCGGATCGAACGGCTCGACAGATCCGCTCGCTCCGATTGCGTCAACGCCCTGTTCTGCGAGATCCCGAATGTCGAAGAGTCCGGACTCGGCTCCGATCGGCGCCGCTCCCCGACGGCAGAACTTGATCCCGTTCCACTCGGGCGGATTGTGGGACGCGGTGATCATCGCACCGGGAATGTCCCGGTCACCCGAGACGAAGTACAGCGTGTCGGTCGCGACCAGCCCGATATCGAGAACGTCCACACCCTGTCCGGTGACACCGTCACTGAAGGCATCCACGAGGCCGGGCGATGATGCACGGCAGTCGTGTCCGAGGGCGACCTGCGGCGCATCGACGGAGCGGGCGAAGCCGGCACCGATGCGACGCGCCGCATCCTCGTCGAGATCTCCCGTGTCGGTGCGGCCGCGCACGTCGTACGCCTTGAAGATGGGGTGCAGGTCGCGCATAGACATCAGTGTAGGAGTCGTCACGTCTCTCCCCACCCCTTCTCGTGACGCTCGAATGGGACTATTCCTCCGAAACGTCACCAGAACGGGTGGCAGTTGGCCCTAGACTCCCCGTGCTTTGTCCACTCCTGTCTCCGTCGTGATGCCTGCCTACCAGTTGGGCTCTTCGATTCACGACAACATCCTCACTGTCGCCTCCGTCCTTGAGACCCTGCCCGGATCGGAGATCATCGTCGTGGACGACGGGAGCACCGATGAGACGTTCGATGAGGCGATGAAGGCCGCCGGCGAAGTCGCTGGAGTCCGGGTGCTCCGCCACGACACCAACCTGGGGAAAGGTGGTGCGCTCAGAACCGGCGGTTTGGCCACGGACCGACCGGTGGTGGTGCTCCTCGATGGTGACCTCGACCTACCCCCGGAACAGATCCCCGATCTGGTCGAGACGCTCTCCGAACGGGACCTCGACGTCCTGGTCGGAACGAAACGGTACGGGATGAGCGGAGGGCGCTACCCGTGGAAGCGACGGATACTCAGCGGTGTCTTCCGCCTCGTCACCCGGATCCTGTTCCGGCTTCAGGTCACTGAGACGCAGACGGGACTGAAACTGTTCCGGCGTGACGTGCTCCAAGCGGTGCTGTCGGACCTTCAAG
Organism: Gammaproteobacteria bacterium; assembly: GCA_011682695.1. NCBI lineage: Bacteria > Pseudomonadati > Pseudomonadota > Gammaproteobacteria > Gammaproteobacteria bacterium. The sequence goes on along the minus strand of JAACED010000003.1, from coordinate 48,049 downwards.
TGACCCGCTACGCGTTCGACCTCGAACTGCTCGTCCGGGCCGACCGAGCAGGCGCTCGCATCGGTGAAGTTCCCATCGCTCTTCGGGTGGGAGCGTCGTCGGCGCCTCTGTCGCTCTCGACGCTCTGGGAGATGGGCAGGGACACCTTCAAGATCTTCTGGTGGTCTCTTCGCTCTCGTGACGCTTCACGGGAGTAATCCCGCACAGCCGCCATGAGAAGGGATGGGTGTCTACTCGGCGGGAGTGGTGTCGCTGCGCTGATGCCGGAGGGCCTTGCCGAACACCAGGTCGCGGTACGAGGCGAACTTGGGGAGGAGGATGAATCCCGTGGCAACGATGTTGGCGGCGTTGAGCGCGAACGGACCGAGTTCTCCGAACAGCCACTCTGCGGTCTTGACGACGGCGACGGTCACCGCCCACGCTGCAAGGTTCACGATGTAGAACCAGACCGTCTCACGGACCGAACCGCGACCCTCTTTGATCCTGAACGTCCACCGGCGGTTCAGCACATACGACAGCGCGGTCGCCAGAGCGAAGGCAAACGTCACCGACCAGAACGATGACAGGTGGACCCCCCATCGGAAGATGTTCAGAAGAGCGAAGTAGACCAGCGTGTTCAGACCACCGATCAGACTGAGCCGGACGAACTGGCCGGCTGCTTCACGAGTGAGAAAACTGCGCACGTAGTTCTTCACCGTGCAACTCTCCGGTGCTGCTGGATGGCGGCGCCGGCGATGAAGATCAATGCAACGATCGTGAGCACCATGCCCGCCTTTTCGGCCGCCGAAGACCGGAACTGGAGTACGACGTCTTCCTGGGTCGGAACGACGATCATCAGCGAAGGCGCCGCACGATACGGGCCGTCCGCTCCGATCGCCCGCCAGTCGGGGAAGTAGGAGACCTTGACCATGTGCGGAACGCCGACGGCGGTCGTGTGGAACGAGATGCGGTCGTTCTCCAACTCGACGTTGCTGACGACACCGCCATTCGCCTCGGCGATCGAGGGGATCTCCAGATCGTCACCGACCCGTGGCCAGTCCGCGGGACCGTCCGAAACCAGCCAGTGGTCCAGCTGTCCCTTGCGGTCATACCAGTCCAGGGTGGCCTGGGTGAAGTCCGACCCCTCATAGACCGCCGGCACGTAGCCGGCCACGTCGACGAGCGACGACTCTGGCAGCTCAAAGATGGCGAACGGGTCCGATTCGGTGATGAACCTCAGCTCGGGCGTGTCGAGAGCCTTCTCCTTGGCCTCGTCGGTGTAGGAGATGTAGTAGCGGACGTTGTAGAGCGCGAGGTGTTCGAGACCCCGGTCGAAATCGAAGCGGTGGTAGTTCAGCCCGGGCACCGGACTGGAAGGCGCCTGGCTCATCTCGGCCTGGTTGAGGAAGTGAAACGACGTGGTGAGTGACGACTCGAAGAACAGGCCCTCCATCGAAGCGTCTTTCCCCTCGGTCCAGTAGGGAATCAGCATCAGGCTCATCGGCGTCCCGTACTTGTTCTGGTCCTTGTTGTACTCCCACTGGACCCTGCCGCCGGGGAGCCCATCCAGCGTGTCCATCAGCGCGAAGTACTCGGGTGCGGCCGCCTTGCCTTCATACCCGGAGAAGTTCCACTGGACCCACCCGGGGATGAAGGTCATCCCTGCCAGCGAGGCGGAAACGATGATGACCGCTCCGGTGATCGGCAGCACGGAAGCAACCTGAACCCGTTGAGGCAGGGAGAAGGTTCCGGCGAATGCGAGGGCGCCGACACCGATCGCGATCCATCCGGGAACTCCCCCCAACACGACCTGATCGGAGACGAGGAAAGCCACGACGGTTCCGACAACGATGAGTCCCCGAACCCACCAGACGCCGAACCGCTCCGGCAGATGGCGTGACAGCGCTTTCAGCGCCACACCGAGCGCTATGCCGGCAAACACCCACACGCCGAAGAAGAAGAACGGCAGGAAGCGCCCGTTCCACAACTTGCCCTGGATCTGGTGAAAGCGCGCGGGGAGCCATTCGGGGATGTACTGGATCAACCAGTAGTAGACGACAGGAAAGATCGTCAGGGTCACGAACGGTGTCACCTTCGTCGTCCGGCGAGCGGCGATGATCAGGCCGATGACCGCCGGCAGGAGCAGCATCCAGATCTCTTCCGGCAGGATGTTCTTCCATCCCGAAAGGGGAACCCAGGCCATATCCGACGAGTACCTGACCCTGGTCAGCAGTGGAATCGCCCAGAAGGCGGCCACGGAGAAACCAAGGACCCATGTCGCAACCGTCTTCTTGATTCCCCCCTTCCACCGCATCACGGGGAGCGATGCGATGATCACGGCGAGGGTGGTGATGAGGTGGGTCAGCGCCATGAGGCCCAGGACGAGACCGGCAAGCGGGACCTTGCGCTTTCCGTCCCGGACGATCTGAATCAGCAGGCCCAGGTACACCATCACGAGCGCGAACGACCACGAAAACGAGAACTCGCCTGCCAGCGTGGACGGAATGTTGCCGCCGTAGATCGAGAAGCTCTCCATGAACACGAACGCCCCGCCGGCGGCTCCTGCAACCGTCGAGGTGAACCGCGAGAACCCCATCGTTCTCACCAGGAAGTAGGTCGCCGGGGCGAGTGCCAGAAGACCGAGAATCGAGACGATCTTGAACGCGACACCGTACGGGATGAACACGTCGAGCAGCACGGTGGCCAGGGCCGGGATCGGGAAGTAGAAGAAGAGGAACGGATAGCCCGCGAACCAGTCGTTGCTCCAGCCGAGGATTCTGCCTTCCGGCAGCATCACGTCGCGCAGGTACGCGGGGACCGCCACGTGGGCGCCCATGTCCCCACCGGACGGCGTGTTCGGTGACAGCAGCAGCACCGGGTTCATGACGATGAAGACCGCTGCAACCGCGAATCCGATGCCCGCGGCCACTACCCAGAGCGGGGTCGACTCGCGTCTGTGGTCGGGGTTCACGAAGGGACGGTCAGGAGCGACGTTTCCGCGCAAGGTCGAGGACTTCGGCCAAGGGAAGGTGCTCGCCATCCTTGTCCCACCATTTTTCTTCACACTTGTGACACGAGTAGAAGTGAACTTCGGAGCCATCGGGCAACCGATGGTCGATTTCTATCACGTCACGAGCTCGGCACTTCGGACAGTGCACGCCCAACCCCTTCGTCGCGGCACAAAGAGCTTACCTGAGTTTTACGGGTTCTTTGGGCAGTTTGCCCACGTAGCGTGTCCGCCTCCGTCCGTTCTCGGTCCAGTAGGCGTACCAGTACGGTCCATGGGGGCATCGCGAACACGACTGTTTGCCGCATCGGATCCATTGTTCCCGCAGACTGACGTTCACATCCGCCCCCGGGGTGATCGCACCGACCGACTCGAGGCGCGCCCGCGCCAGGATGACAAGCCGTTGGAGTTCGTGCGTATCGAGTTCGCGGACCGCGTCGAGCAGATCCCGATCGATGGCCACCGGCGCTAGGCCACTTCGAGGGGAGCGAACAGCCGCGAGGTGCTTCGGTGGTCGGTGAGCGTCCATCCGAGCGGCGGTGACAGTCGATCCGAGTGTGAAGCGCACAGGTGATAGCCGGTGCCCGGCTCAACTGCGCCGAGGAGGTCATCGAGCCGGACCGACCGGTCGTCGTAGTTGTAGGACATCACGGCTCCCGCAGGAGTACCACATCGAACGCACATAGCAAGCATGCGGTAACGGTACCGGCCCGTCCTCTCAGGACCAAGGATCGGGATGTTTTCCAGGTTCCCGTGTCCAGAATCCCTGAACCCAGGGCTCAGGGGTACCCATAGGGTACCTACGAGCCCTGGGTTCAGGAGTACACCCGCTGCTACTGGCCAGTCATCGGTACCCCGCTCGCATAGGCGATGGCTCCGTCACGTTCCATCGTCCATGCGACGCTGATCGGATGGCTGGCCTCGACCACGAGGCCCGAAGCTCCGATCGGCACGGTGGGGACCGCGAGAATGCGCCCTGGGAGAACAGCAACCTTCTCGACGTCGCCCAGTGCGCCACCTGCGTCGAGGAGGCGATAGGTCACGGTCGTTGTCTCGACTCCGGCGTTCATCACCCATAGTGTCGAGATTCCGGCCATGCCGAAGCCGGGGAGCATCCATCGCGTGGCCGACACGGTCACGCCGGCAGTCGCAGCGACCCGCACCCCATCGTCGGCGATCAGCGTTGCAGCCACCGGACCGCTGGCCCGTAGCCGAAGACCAAACACGCCTTCGGCGATGCCACTCACGTCGAGTTGCACCTGACTACGGCCCTCAAGGGTGCCGCTCAGCAGCGCGATTTCGGTCCCGGTGGTGGAGTAGCCGTCGATCTCATAGTCCACAGGGGTGGTGCCATCGTTGGAGATCGAGAGCCGCGGCATGAGCCCTCCGGCGTCGGCCACCGGGAAGTCCCATTGGTCCGCCTGACCTTCGTTGGTCCAAACCGCCTCGTCATCACCTTCGGAAAGCACCATCGCCGGTGTCACGACACCTTGCTTCATGTCGACGGAAACCGAGAGGCGCTCTCGCAACGGCAGCAATTCGCTCAGATCGATCACCTTCCATGAGCGTCCCGGGACCGAGACCGACTCGAGTGCGGGGACCGGTTCGAACCCGGCCTCGCTCGTGACTGCGACACTCGCCCTCGCATCATCGGAGAACGGGTTGAACAACACCAGGCGCAGTGTCTGACCTTCGAGCGTGGAGCCGCCCGGAAGATGCCAGATCTTCGACGACGCCGAGGGGCAGACGTCTGCCGCGATGACTCCTTCGCCGGTCTCGACGATGCCTGCAGCCGACGGACTCGAGGAGAACTCGACGACGGCAGGGGAAACCCCCTGGTTGAGCACGCCCGCGAGGGAGAGTGCGGCTGCTGCGGGTCCGATCTGAGACTCTTCGACGGTTCTGCGAATCTCTCCTCCGACCGGGAAGGTGAAACGAAGGTCGGCGTCCTCATCGGTTTGCGCCACGAAGAACGTATCGACGGCACCGTCGGAGAACGCCCACGGGCACGTCGAATGGCTCGATGTTGTCGCAACAACGGCAGGAGGAACGGTTGTCGTCGGCGACTCTTCGGGCTCCGGGGCGGGCAGCGCCCACGCCAGGACGCCGAGCGCCGCCACGAGCAGGAGACTCAACATCCGCTTCATGATCTCTTCCTCGCGAACGTGGCGACACCGAGCACCAGCAGCAGATACACGCCTGCCAGTTCCGCCAATAGCCTCAGCGTCGGATCGGCATTGAACTCGACGACACCTTTGGACCCGTCGACCTCATTTGCCCACCCGTTCTGCGTCCAGGCGCTCCCCCAGCGCGGATGCGCGTTCTCTCTGACCACGACACGTGCGGTGGCCGGACCCCAGTAGCCGGGGGGCTTCCAGTGCCACGCTTCACCATCGGTCGTGACTGCACGCGGCGAAGGAACCTCATTCTCGAAGACGGCGTAGTCGAGTCCTGGAAGAGGACGCATGTCGAGCTGGGTTTCGAGTGGCTGATCAAACGGTGTCGGGCCAAGTAGAACCACCCACCGAACCCCGAACTCGGCAAGAGCGGCTCCAGGTCGCAGTTCGTCGCCGGAACTGATCCGTTCCAGTGTTGCGTCGAGAGCCATGTCGCCAACACCGGGGCCGGCAAGCCAGGCTTCGGTGAGTGTCGGCACCGGTCCGCCGATCAAGCGATACGCGAACCCGGCGCCCTCCCTCGTTGAACCGGGAAGATCCGCTGCGTTACCGATCAAGAGCACCCGGTCGACACCGTGCGCCGCTGCACGTGCACTGGTGAACTCGAGCTGGGCTCCGAACTGGTCGGGACCCAAACCCGCCCTGCCACCGGGAATCAGAAGGAAGGCACCCACAGCGATCGCCATGCCGCCGACCGCTCCGACCGAGACGAGCATCCTGCGAAACAGCCTCGAAGTCGACAACCGTCCGCTGAGATCGACCGCTGCCCCCGCGAGAAGTGCCGTGCCCAACGAAGCCGTGACCAGACCGGCAACCGCAACCTCATGACCGGCTCCCAGTCCTGCGGTCCTTGCCGCTGCGGCGCCCATCGCCACGAGCACCGTGCCCCAACCGGCAATTGCCGAGATTTCCTTGTCGCCAAACCCGATCACCAGCAGAGCCGTGACCGCCAGCAGCCCAAGTGTCCACAGGCTCGGGTTCCAGAACAGCGAGGGTCCCGAGAACACCCAATCCGGCGTTGCCGTGTAGAACCATGGGAACAGCAGCGGCACGGCCAGCACCGTGCCGACGAGACCCCTCGGGACCGATCCCCAGCCGCTTCGCAGCAACGAACCGAGGATGAGGGCACTCACCGGCAGAACGAGTGCCACCGGTGAGAAGACGGCGAGGGCTCCTGTCGCCAACGCGAGCGTGCCGACGTCGGCAACCCTGTTCCGCCACCCCTGTGGCCATGGACGGATCGCCACGGCGATCGCCCACGGCGCGACACCCAGAGCGAGCAGGCCCGGCCAGGCATTCGCCCCTTCCAACGCTCTCGCTGCCGGACCGCCGATCAGTGCAAGCGCACCGATCACTCTCCCCCACTGCCCGATGCCCAACCGTCCGAGCATCCTTCCCGCTCCCCACAGCCCGGCCGTGAGCGCCCCAGCGGTCATCACCGCGGAGGCCAGACCGGCTTTGGAGAACAGCACGAGTTGTACGAGCGAAGCGGCACCGACGACGGGCAGCATCGGACTGGCACTTCCGAGACCTGCCGGATTCCATCCGCCGGCGAAGGAGCGCAGAGTCGCCCATGCCGAGTCCGGCAACGGCAACGAGAAGCCGGCCACGGGAAGCCCGTTCTCCCAAATAGATCGGGTGGCGACCGCAACGAAGAGCAGACCGAAGAGCGATGCGATGAATCCGGACTGCTGCCAGAATCCCCGACCGCGATCGACGAGGTTCGTCAGCCGACCGTCGGATGATCGTGCTCGCAGGCGGTCCCCGAGGACCTCGCCGACCTCTCGAAGGGCGACCGAGCCCTGCACCTGGTAGCGGAAGAGCTCCTCGTCGCCGACGAGCCGGGATCTTTGCAGCCGTTTCCGCTCGGTAATCGTCGACGGGAGCCGCCGAAGGTTCCACGCCCATGCCAATGCGAAGCGCCCGAGGGCGGTGCGACGATCGGTGAACGTATGGACGAACGCTGCGACAAGGCCGGTGAGGAACGCTGCCGGAAGGACCCAGAACAGGGTGAGGCCACGATACGCCTTCGCCAAGGCGCGAATCTGACCGGCCTCCTCACGCCAGGGTGCTCCGGTGCGACAGGTGCCCCGATGCAGCACCTCCGCCGATGGGACAACGACGACCCTGCCGCCCGCGACCCTCGCGCGTTGGGAGAAGTCGATGCCGGCCGCATTGGGCGCCATCGTCGGATCGGGTCCGCCGAGGCCGAGGAACAAATCCTTGCGGACCAGCATGCAGGCCCCGGAGATGTAGGCGACGTCTCGCACGACGTCGTACTGTTCCTGGTCGCGTTCGTCCTGCTCGAGGCCCGTGTAGGGAACGCAGAAAACATCGGTAGCCGCTCCGACCAGCTCGAGTGTTTCGGGGCTGTCGGCGTGCAGCAGCTTGGCGCCGACGACTGAAGCGTCGACCCTCTCGAGTTCTCTCACCATGGCGCCGAGCGCGTCGGGTCGAGGTTCGGCGTCGTCGTGCAGAAACCATACGTGGGTGATCTCTGGGCCAAGGAGGTCGGCCAACGCGGTGGGTGTGGGCACCCAGGAGATCTTCCGCTCCTTGGCCAGTGCCTGCGCGACCTCGCCACCGCCCACCGCGGCGATCGTGCTCGGCTCGTAGACTTGTGCCGCGATCGCATCGAGTGCGTCGGTCAATGTTCCGGCGCGCACCATGACGGCCGCGAGTACTGAAGCGGGATCGGGGGATGACATGCCGAAGCCATTGTGGAGGGAGCGAAGCGTCACCGCAATCCGACGGGTCGCGGATCAATGATCCGTGTTGCCCTCCTCTCGGGTGGCGTAGGGGGTGCCCGGCTTGCTCGCGGCCTCGATGCGCTCGACGACATCGACCTCTCGGTGATCGTCAACGTCGGCGACGACGACGTCATTTACGGCCTCAACGTGTCTCCGGACATCGATACGGTCACCTACACCCTTGCCGGTCTGGAAGGGCAGCACGGTTGGGGCATCGACGGTGATGAGTTCGAGGTGATGGACCATCTCTCCTCCTTCGGCATCGACACGAGCTTCCGGATCGGTGATCGGGATCTGGCCACGAATCTGTTCCGTACCAAGCTGCTTCAGGATGGAACACCGCTGTCTGAGGTGACCAGGCTGATCGGATCGGCCTTCTCCCTGAGAGCTTCGGTCATACCCGTCACCGATGACCGGCTCCAGACCATCATTCGCGTCGATGACGAGATGTGGATTCGATTCCAGGAGTACTTCGTTATGCGCTCTCACAAAGACGAGGTTCTCGACGTCCATTTCAATGGCGCCGACCAATCCGAGCCTGCGCCCGGAGTGCTCGACGCTATCGCCGATGCCGATCTTGTTGCGATCGCGCCGTCCAACCCACCGCTCTCCATCTGGCCGATGCTCGCCGTCCCTGGTGTCGCCGACGCGGTCGCCTCCGCGAAGCGGGTGATCTGTGTCAGCCCACTGTTCGGTGGACGTGCTCTGAGGGGACCGGCCCATACGGTGCTCCGATCGCTCGGCATGTCCGCAGGCAACAAGGGGGTGCTGGAGGCGTACCACGGGTTGCTGCACGACTTTGTCATCGACCTCGGCGACGCTCCCGATCGCAGCCGCCTCAACGGTCTCGGCGTGCGAATCCACATTCGGGACACGAGGATCGCCGACCCTCCAGCCGCCCGTGACTTTGCAGCCTGGATGATCGATCTGCTGTGACACTTTCGATCATCCCGGTGCCCGGGATCGGTGAGGTGCAACCGGGCGCCGATCTCGCCGAAGTGCTCCTCGAAGCAATAGACGCTGCCGGTCTTGATCTCCAACACGACGACATCCTCGTCGTGACGCACAAGGTGGTCTCCAAGGCTGAGGGGGCAACGGCACGGTATGCATCCGACGCCGAGTACCGGGCGCTCAAAGAACAGGAGGCGGCGGCGGTGATCAGACGCCGTGGGGATCTGATGATCACAGTGACCCGGCAGGGATTCATCTGCGCCAACGCGGGCGTTGACCGCTCCAACATGGAACCCGGCCAGGTGGCGCTGCATCCTCGCGATCCGGATCGATCGGCACATCGGCTTCGCCTGCGATTCGAGCACGCCTCGCACAAGCGCCTCGCGGTGATCGTCACCGATACCTTCGGCAGGGCCTGGCGACGCGGTCTGACCGACGTGGCGATCGGCGTGTCCGGCATGCCTGCCATCCACGACTACCGGGGCACCACCGACACGTGGGGCAGGGAGCTCGAAGCGACCGAAGTCGCGCTCGTCGATGAGATCGCCGCGGCGGCGGACCTGGTCATGGGCAAGGCCGAAGGGATCCCGGTCGCGATCGTTCGCGGACTCTCGTGGGCCAAGGGAGAAGGCCGCGCCACAGATCTGGTCCGCCCGCCGGATGAGGATCTGTTCCGCTGAGCCCCTTCTCCGCAGGGGACGTGGGTGAGGAGCGTCGGCGGCGAACCGGCTGGAGGTGTCTCGCCTCCCCCTACTCCCGGAACGACTCCACGGTCTTGCAAAGACCCTGTTCCAACGGAGTCCACGCCCGCCAGCCGAGATACTTGAAAGCAGCCGTCGGATCGACCACCGAGCGGGCGATGTCGCCCGGCCTCGGGTCCCCGAAAACAGGGTTCTTGTCGAATCCGATGATGTCGGCAAGCATTCTGAACAGTTCGATGACCGACGTCTCGACACCGGTACCGATGTTGACCAGTCGCCCTCCGCCCACACCGCCGGCACGGACGCACGCATCGACGACATCGGTGACGAACACGTAGTCCCGTGTCTGGTCGCCGTCGCCGAAGATCACCGGACGCCTTCCCTCGAGCATCAGCTTGGAGAAGATCGACACGACGCCGGCTTCCCCCAAAGGGTCCTGCCGGGGCCCATACACGTTGGAGAAAGCAGCGAGCAGATAGTCGACCCCCGTCGTGTTTCGGTAGTAGCGGAAGTAGTCCTCCACCACCTTCTTGGAGATCCCATAGGGCGAGTCCGGATGCTTCGTGTATGACTCCTTCACCGGAAGTCTCACACCGCCTCCGTAGATCGCCCCGCCGGATGACGCTGCGACGACGCGGATCGCTTCGACGAGTCCGGCAGCCTCGAGCACGTTGATGGTGCCAAGGATGTTCACGGAAGCATCGAACAGCGGATCGCGGGCCGACACCGGCACGGACGCCTGTGCCGCGAGGTGGAAGATCACTTCGGGACGAAACCGCTCGGTGACGGTAACGAAGGCATCCTCGCGGATGTCGACCTGGTGGAACTGCACCTTGCCTCGAGCCCGAGCGTCTGCCAGGTTGCTGATGCGACCGACGGAGAGGTCGTCGACGACGAGCACTTCCCAGCCTTCGTCGACGAGACGATCAACCACGTGCGAGCCGATGAACCCTGCCCCTCCGGTGACCATGGCTTTCATCGCGTAATCGAACCCTTCCTCACGAACCGGACGGCGATGAGCCGCCAGAGGGCCGGCAGGCCGTCACGCCAGGTGATCTTCTTGCCCTCTTCGACCTCACGCCCGGTGTAGCGGATGGGGACCTCGTAGATGCGATTCCCGAGCCGGAGAAGTTTGGCCGTGATCTCGGGTTCGATGTCGAACCGGTTGGCCGTGAGCTTCAGGGAACGTGCGAGATCACCTTCGATCAGCTTGGAACAGGTCTCCATGTCGGACAGCGTCGTGTTGTAGAGCACGTTGGTCGTCAAGCTGAGAAAGCGGTTTCCGACCCAATGCCAAAACAGCATGTTGCGACGTTCACCGGTGAAGCGCGACCCGTACACGACCCGGGAATCCCCTTCGAGCGCCGGCCGCAGAAGGGCGGGCCAGTCTCTCGGGTCATACTCCAGGTCTGCGTCGTAGATGATCACCCAGTCGCCGTTCGATGCTTCGATGCCGCGGCGAATCGCCGCGCCTTTGCCCTTGTTCTCCGGCTGATGCACGACACGAACGGTGGAGTCTGCCAGCTGGTCGACGATCTCGGCGGTCCCGTCGGTCGAACCGTCGTCAATGATGATGATCTCCCGCTCGATCGGGAGTTCGACGGTCCGCGCTCGACGGACCGCCTCCCCCACCGTGCCACGTTCGTTGTACACCGGAATGAGGATGGAGAGTTTCACCCTGTGCAGGCTAGCCATCACACAGCAGTGCATTCCCACCACGACGACACTCACGAAGTACGAAGTACGAAGTACCGACTAGCGTCCGATCCCCTGATAGCGCAGTCCGAGGCGCCGCACGGCGTCCGGATCGAGCAGGTTGCGGGCGTCGACCACGCTGTCGCCGCTCATCAGCTGCGCAACCTCGTGCAGATCGACACCTTGGTAGTCAGGCCACTCGGTCGTGATGAGGAGCACATCGGCGCCACGCACCGCGTCGAGCGGCGTGTCGACCTGGGACAGCCCGGGCATGGACACCACGGCCTGGGGATCGTGTGCTCGCAAGGAGCATCCCTCCTCGATGAGTCGTTCGGCAATGGCGAGCGCGGGTGATGACCGTGTGTCGTCGGTGCCTGCCTTGAACGCGAGTCCCCACACTCCGACCGTGCGGCCACGCAACGTCCCCCCGGCGCCCGTCCGCACGTGATCGACGACGTGCTCGCGCTGAATCTCGTTGATCCGAATGACACTCTTGAGCAACGCGAAGTCGTATCCGGCATCTTCCGCGATTGCCACGAGCGCACTCGTGTCCTTTGGAAAACACGACCCTCCGAAACCGGGACCGGGGTTGAAGAAGTGAAAACCAATCCTGCTGTCGTACCCCATGCCGAGAAGCACGTCCTTGACATCCGCTCCGACCGCCTCACAAAGCCTGGCGACGGCGTTGGCGAACGTGATCCTGGTCGCTAGAAAGGCGTTCGCCGCGTACTTGACCATCTCCGATGAGACCGGGTCGGTGACGACGATCGGCGCTTGCAGCCCGCGGTACAGCTCGATCATGACCTCGGCCGCCCGCTGATCGTCAGTGCCGATCACGATCCGGTCAGGATGCAGGAAGTCCGAAATCGCCGAACCTTCGCGTAGGAACTCCGGGTTGCTGACCACGGTTGCGCGAGCTCCCTGCTGATCGAGTCGGGCTTGCACCTTCGACACCGATCCCACGGGCACCGTCGACTTCAGTACGACCAGTGCCCCGTCGATCAGACTTCCCACGATCTCGTCCAGGACCGCATACACAATGGAGGTGTCGGCGGCGCCGTCCTCGCTCTGCGGTGTCGGAACGGCCAAGAACACGACCTCTGCCCCGGCCACGGCATCGACGTTGGAAGTGTGGAACGAGAGCCGGCCTGCCTCGCTCCCCGTCCTGAGCATGGCGGTGAGTTCGGGTTCGAAGATGGGTGACTGGCCGGAACGGAGCATCCCGACTCTCTCGGCGCTCCGCTCGCCCACGGCGACCTCGTGGCCCAGCGACGAAAGTCCGACGGCCGTGGCGAGTCCGACGTATCCCGCTCCAATGACAGCTACTTTCATCCGCCAGAGGCTACTCACCTCGATCGGGGGTCTGTTGAATGAAAGATGCCTGTGCGTAGAGCGGCGCTGTGCGCGTCGCTCGCCTACTCACGTATCTCGTACTTCGTGCTTCGTATCGCGACCTACCCGGCCTCGAGACCGTAGGGCGAGCGTCGCGGCTCCTGCTGGAAGTCGGGGGCTGGAGGCTGGAAGCCGGCTTCCTGACTGAGCTCCTCGGCAATGTCGAGACGCGTGCCATGCATTGCGCGACGGGCCTTCAGGTTCAGGCGGCGGGTGCGTCTTTGCCGACGATGACGACGACATCGATGTCATTTGGGACGGTACCGAAGCTCACGGTTCCGAATCCGAGGGCGTCGGCGACCGCCTCGGCGAGCCGATGGCGATCGGATCGAGCCAGGATCACGGTGGTTGCGAAATCGCTCGAGTCCGCGTCACCGATATCGGCGACCTCGAACGTCGGCGAGTCGAGCAACGCTGCAGCACGGCCCGCTGCCCCGGCGATGCCGTTGCCATTGAGCACTTGAACACGGATCGGCCCTTCGGTTTTCGCTTGGAGAGACTCGCCTGCGGCGAATGCCGCGATCACCTGCGACGCGTCCGGCTCCTTCGGCAGCTGATAGGAGTGTCCGTCGATCATCTTGCCGTAGGTCGGCAGCGTGACGGCCTCGATCGACGAAGCGTCGATCGAGCGCATCGCCCAGGCGAGGTCGAGCAGCGTCTTCTGCGACAGCGTCGCGTCGACGGTGACATACCCTGCGAACGCTTCCAGGATGCCGCTCGCGTCCGCAATGGACGACGGCTGCTTCAACTCCGTCAGGATCGCGAGGATGATTTGCTGTTGCCGTCTCGTGCGGCCGATATCGCCGCCGTCGACCGAGACCCAGGACCCGTTGCGTCGCTCCTGGTAATGGCGGGACCGCGCATACGCGAGTGCGGACGAGCCGTCGAGCGTCTGATGGCCGGCGTCGACGGCGAAACCCGAGTGCGTGTCTCTCGCAGGGTACGGAAAATCGATCGTGATGCCGCCGAGTTGATCCACGATCGCCGCAAAGCCCGAAAAGTCGACCTCCACGTAGTGGTGGATCGGGAGCCCCGTCGCCTGCTTGACGGTCCGGACCACCAACTCACTTCCCCCGAACGCGTATGCGGCGTTGATCTTGTTGGTCCCATAGCCTTCGATGTCGACCTTCAGATCCCTGGGAAGGCTCAGCACCTGTGCCCTGTGTTCGTCCGGGAAGATCTGCATGAGCATGATCACGTCGGCGCGCGCTCCCGCAGCGGTGGTGCCGAAGTTCCCTTCGAGATCCTCGTCGAGATCGGCTCTCGAGTCGGATCCAAGGATCAGGAAAGTGGAGGGCGGCTGGTGAACCGTGTCGCCATCACCGCCGCTCGCCTGAGCCGACGTGGGAGTGAGCGCCTGCACGACATCGGTATCCCGCGTGAGGTTGGCTTCGAAGGTCTGTGAGAGATTACGTGCAGTGAAGATGGCGCCGAACACCACCACGTTCGCGACCACGAGCAACACGATGAGACCGCGGCGGAGCCACTTTCTCGCGCGTGGATGTTTGCTGGTCTGGGCTGAAGATCGAGCCATCGGACATCCAAGCGTAGCGACCCTGATGGCACACGAGACCACCAAAAGTGCTCCACCCCCGAGTCACCGGATCTCTCGCACCTCTCCGGACGCCAGCTCGATCCGGCCCTCGGATGTCTCCACGATGAGCCGCCCGTCGTCGGCGACGTCCACGGCGACACCCTCGCCGCCCGGCTCCCAGCGAATGTGCCTCCCGATCGTCGTACAGGCCACCCGGTATTCATCGATCCCCCATCCCTCCGGTCCCCGATCCGCACGCGACAGCAGGGCGTCCGCCCACCGGCCCGCGTGATCGGCGGCGGCGTCCGGTCCGGGGTCATCGCCGTACAGGGCACCGAAATCGGAGGGAGCATCGGGCCACCAGAGGTTGACGCCGAGGCCCACCACCACCAGATTCTCCCCGCTCTCCGCGAGCAGGCCACCGGTCTTCCGGCCGCCGGCGATGAGATCGTTGGGCCATTTCAGGTCGAAACCGAAGACGTCGCGTGCCGCGAGCCCCGCAGTAAGCGAGAGCCTGGGCCATGTCCGTCGCGGCCAATCCGGTGAGAAAGCAAGTGACGCTGCCACCGCCCGAGGAGCGTTCTCCCAGCGCCTCCCCGACCGGCCACGACCGGCCCTTTGGCGTCCGGCGACGACCAGAAGCGGCTTCCCTCGGTGCCGGGACCGGGCCTCATCCTGGGTGGAAGTCACGTCATCGAGCAGCGTGAGAGCGTATCGTGTAGCCATTCCGTCCATCTCGGAGTCAAAGGGCAATCTACGCATGGGCACAGAAGAACGCATTGAAGATCTCCGCAGGCTGCAAGACGAGGCGATCCACTCGGGGGGTCAGCGGGCGGTCGATCGACAACATGAACTCGGCAAACTGACAGCACGCGAGCGCCTCGAAACACTCCTGGACAAAGGATCCTTTCAGGAGATCGACATGTTCGTTCGCCACCAGGTGAGCGGCTTCGGTATCGAGAACAAGCGCCCGCCAGGTGACGCCGTCGTCACCGGCTGGGGAACGATCGACGGTCGGACCGTCTTCGTCTTCGCCGAGGACTTCACCGTATTCGGCGGGTCGCTCGGTCGTGCAGTGAGCGACAAGATCGTCAAGGTCTTGGACGCGGCCCTGCAAACCGGTGCACCACTGATCGGATTGAAGGACTCCGGTGGCGCCCGCATCCAGGAGGGTGTGGCGTCGCTCGACGGCTACGGTCGCATCTTCGAACGCAACGTCCGGGCTTCGGGCGTCATCCCGCAGATTTCCGTCATCATGGGACCCTGCGCCGGCGGTGCCGTCTACTCACCTGCGATCACCGACTTCGTCTTTCAGGTGCAAGGTTCGAGCCACCTCTTCATCACGGGGCCTGATGTCATCCGGGCGGTCACCGGAGAGGAAGTCACCTTCGAGGAACTCGGCGGCGCGGCCGCCCACGCGGGCACGTCCGGGGTCACACACTTCGTGGCCTCTGACGGCTCCGACGCCCTCGAACAGGTCCGGTATCTGCTGTCGTTCCTGCCACAGAACAACATGGAGGCGCCGCCCCGCTACACGCCGGGTGACCAGGCCGACCGTATCGAATCGGCGCTCGATTCGATCATTCCCGACTCGGCCAACCACCCCTACGACGTCGTCGACATCATCGAGCGCGTCGTCGACGACGGCGAGTTCTATCAGGTGCACGAACACTGGGCGCAGAACATCGTCGTCGGTCTCGCCCGGCTCGACGGCTACAGCGTCGGCATCGTCGCCAACCAGCCCTCCGTACTGGCCGGAACGCTCGACATCACTGCATCGATCAAAGGCGCCCGCTTCGTCCGCTTCTGTGATGCCTTCAACATCCCCCTCATCACATTCGTCGACGTGCCCGGCTTTCTCCCCGGCGTGGATCAGGAACACAACGGCATCATCCGCCACGGAGCCAAGCTGCTGTACGCATACAGCGAGGCGACCGTTCCACGGGTGACCGTGATCACCCGCAAGGCGTACGGCGGAGCGTATGTCGTCATGAACTCACGCGGCATCCGAGCCGACCTCGTCTATGCGTGGCCGTCCGCAGAGATCGCCGTGATGGGCGCCCAGGGTGCGGTGAACATCGTGTTCCGTCGTGAACTCGCCGCCGCAGACGACCCCGATGCGAAGCGAGCGGAACTCATCGCGGATTACGAAAACAAGTTCAACAACCCGTACCGTGCGGCAGAACTCGGACTCGTCGACGAGGTCATCGAGCCGAGTGTGACGCGACCCAAACTGATCAGGGTGATGGAAATGCTGCGCACGAAACGAGAGTCACTCCCTGCCAAGAAGCATGGGAACATCCCCCTGTGAGCCCCAAGAACCAACCCCCGCGATCGATCAAGGCCCTCCTCGTTGCGAACCGCGGCGAGATCGCGGTTCGTGTCCTCCGGTCGGCTCGAGAGATGGGAATACGAACGATCGCCGTCTACTCCGAACTCGACCGGGACGCCCTCCACACACAGGTCGCGGACGAAGCGTGGAACATCGGGCCGGCACCGTCATCCGAGTCGTACCTCGACGCCCATCGCATCATTCGGGTGGCAAAGGAGACGGGAGCCGACGCGATCCATCCGGGCTACGGATTCCTCGCGGAGAACTCCGACTTCGCCCAGGCGGTGATGGACGCCGGCATGATCTGGGTCGGTCCACCGCCGGAGGCGATCATCATGATGGGCTCCAAGATCACCGCCCGGCAGGCGGCTGCCAAGGCGGGTGTACCGCTGGTCCCCGGCACGACCGAGCCGCTCGCCTCCACCGAGGATGCATTCACGGCAGCCGTCGAGTTCGGCTTTCCGGTTGCGGTCAAAGCATCCCATGGCGGCGGTGGGAAAGGATTGCGAATCGTCCACGACGCTTCCGAGCTGCAAGCCGCAGTCGAGGGAGCACGTCGGGAGGCCGAGGCGTACTTCGGTAGCTCCGAGCTGTACGTCGAGAAGTACATCGAGGAGCCTCGGCACATCGAGGCGCAGATCTTCGCCGACGACCATGGGCACACCGTCTTCCTGGGCGAACGGGACTGCTCATTGCAGCGCCGCCACCAGAAACTCATCGAGGAGACCCCCGCGGCAGGCCTCGCCGACCGCCTGCGAAAGGCGATCGGTCGCTCCGCGGTACAAATGGCGAAAGCCTGTGATTACCGGGGAGCCGGAACCGTCGAGTTTCTCGTCGACAAGGAAGACAACTTCTACTTCTTGGAGATGAACACCCGGCTGCAGGTGGAGCACACCGTCACCGAGATGGTGACGGGCATCGATCTCGTCGCGGAGCAGATCAAAGTTGCCCGCGGAGAGCCGCTGTCATTCACTGCCCCGAAGCGTTCTGGCCACGCCATCGAGTTCCGTATCAACGCGGAGGACCCTGCTCACGATTTCCTGCCGAACCCCGGACGCATCGTCGACTACCGCGAACCCGCCGGCTTCGGGGTGCGGGTCGACTCCGGGGTGACGACAGGTTCGGAGATCAGCCGTTACTACGACACGCTGATCGCCAAACTCATCACCTGGGGCCGGACCAGGGAGCAGGCCATCGCGAGGGGAAGGCGGGCACTGCGCGAGTTCCGAATCGTCGGGGTCCCCACCACCATCCCCGCCCATCTCAGGATGCTGGAGAGCGATACGTTTCTCAAAGGCAAGCACCACACGGGCTTCGTCGAGAGCAACCTCGACTTCTCCGATCTGGTGCAGTCGATCGCCCCGCCGCTCGCTGAGGACGAAGCGCTCGCCCGCAGGGACATGACGGTCGAAGTCTCCGGCCGTCGGTACACGGTGACGTTCTGGGCTCCAGAGGCTCCGGCCACGACCGGCGGGCGTCCACGACGCAAACCACCGAAGCTCGCCCGCAGCGCGGCGCTCTCCTCCGACGACGCCGGGATCATCACCGCTCCGATGCAGGGGACGATCGTCAAAGTCCACGTGGAGTCCGGTGATCACGTCAGGAGCGGCGATCCGATCTGTGTGCTCGAAGCGATGAAGATGGAGAACGAGGTGCGAGCCCCCGTCGATGGTGAGGTCATCGAGCTCAAGATCCGCCCCGGGGACACCGTTTCGCCCGGACAGGTCATCGCGATCATCCGATAGCAGTTGGCGCTACGGGCGGTACTCTCCGAAGACGTCCCGGAGCGCGTCCGAGACCTCGCCGAGCGTCGCGAGCAGCCGTAACGCCTCTCTCATCGGGTACAGGATGTTTCCGCCGGAGCGGGCGGTCGCCCGAATCGTCTCCAGAGCCTCCTCTACGGCGGCGCTGTCACGCCGCTCACGCAGCGCAGCAAGGCGAGATGCCTGATTCTCTTGCAGGGCCGGATCGATCCGCAGGACCGGGACTTCCTCCTCTTCTCCCTCCTCGACGAAACGGTTCACACCCACCACGATCTGGTCCTCGGCTTCGATCCGCTTCGCCGTCTCGTACGCAGCGTCCTCGATCGCCCGCTGCGGGAAGCCCATCTCGATGGCGTTGACGGCACCACCGAGCGCCTCGACCTCATCGATCAAGGCACCGGCTCTCTCCTCGATCGCGTCCGTCAGCGCCTCGATGAAGTACGAACCCGCGAGAGGATCGACGGTATCCGCTGCACCGGACTCGAACGCGAGGATCTGCTGGGTGCGCAGGGCGATCTTGGCCGACTTCTCAGTCGGCAGTCCGAGCGCCTCGTCGTACGAGTTGGTGTGCAAGGACTGGGTTCCCCCGAACACCGCGGCGAGCGCCTGAACGGCCGTGCGGACGATGTTCAGTTCCGGCTGCTGGGCCGTGAGGGTGCTGCCGGCCGTCTGGGTGTGAAACCGCATCTGCCACGCCTTCGGGTTGGTCGCCCCCACCTTCTCCCGCATGAGCCTGGCCCACAAACGCCTCGCAGCCCGAAACTTGGCGATCTCTTCGAAGAACTGGTTGTGGGCATTCCAAAAGAACGACAGACGCGGTGCGAACTGGTCCACGTCGAGGCCTGCATCGACCGCCGCCCGAACGTAGGCGAGACCGTCGGCGATCGTGAACGCCAGCTCCTGCGCGGCGGTCGCACCGGCCTCGCGCATGTGATAGCCGCTGATCGAGATGGTGTTCCAGGAGGGAAGCTCCGCGGCACAGTACGAGAAGAGGTCGGTAACGAGGCGCATGGACGCGGCCGGCGGATAGATGTACGTGCCTCGCGCGACGTACTCCTTCAGAATGTCGTTCTGTACGGTGCCTCGGATCCGCCCGGGAGCAACGCCCCGCTCCTCGGCGACGAGCTGGTAGAGCAGCAGCAGAATTGCCGCGGTTGCGTTGATGGTCATCGAAGTGCTGACCTCGCCCAGGGGGATCTCGGCGAACAGGCGCCGCATGTCCTCGATGCTGTCGATGGCGACCCCCACCTTGCCGACCTCACCTTCGGCCATCGGATGGTCGGAGTCGTACCCCATCTGCGTCGGGAGGTCGAAGGCCACCGACAGACCCGTCTGGCCGGCTTCGAGAAGCGACCGGAACCGCCGGTTGGTGGCGTCGGCATCGCCGAACCCGGCGTACTGGCGCATCGTCCACAATCTCCCGCGGTACATGGTGGGGTACGGGCCGCGGGTATACGGGTAGGCACCCGGTTCACCCAGTTCGGCCGGCACGTCATCGGGGCGATAGACGGTCTCGATCTCGATCCCGCTGGTGGTCGCGCGCTCGGGTTGGTCCGTTGTGTGTTTTTCGATCATGGGTATCCTCACGAATGCTAACGGGCAACGTGCCCGACGCCTGAGGCAAAGCATGTCCGCACCAATCCACGAACTCGAACGCCGGGAGGTCAGAAGCCGCTGGTTCGTCGCGCTTGCGACGCTCCTGTCCGTCTCCCTCCTCGCCTCGACATGGCTCGCACTGTTCTCGTTCTTCGGAGCGAGTTCGGCGTTTGGTGTCTTTACGAGCCTCGAACACCGCTTCGTCCCCGACGTGCAGAGCATGGCGCTCGACTTCCCCGACCTGTCCAGGGTGTCACGCATCTACACGCTCAAGAACGAGAAACTGGCCGAACTCGACGATGGCAAGAACAGCCAGCCGATCCGCATCGAGGAGGTTCCGGAGATCGTCATCGACGGGGCGCTGGCCTCCGAGGACGCAGACTTCTTCGAGCACGAGGGTGTCGACTTCGCTGCGATCGGCAGCGCGTTCATCGACAACCTCCGGTACGGCAAAGAGCGCGGCGGTTCGACGATCACCCAGCAGGTCGTCAAGCAGAACTTCGTCGGCGACGAAGTGACCATCACCCGCAAGATTCGTGAGGCAGCCGTCGCCGTCGAACTGGAGCGCCGCTACACGAAAGACCAGATTCTCGAGTTCTACCTGAATTCGGTGTATTTCGGCTGGGGCGCCTATGGGGTAAAGGCCGCCGCACAGGAGTACTTCGGCAAGAGCCTCGACGAACTCACGATCGCAGAGTCCGCAGCCATGTTCGTTCCGATCCGTAACCCGCGAGTCTATGACCCCCGACGCCAGCCGGAGAACGTCCTCAAGAAGCGCAATCAAGTCATCGACACGATGATCGCCCACGGCATGATCACCAAGAGTCAAGGGGAAGCGGCCAAGAAGGAGCCCCTCGACATCAAGCCTCCGTCACGATTCGCCGGCCCGGCCGACCACGTTGTCGCCGAGGTCAAGCGACAGCTCCTCCACGAACCGGAATTCGCCTTCTTGGGGGCCACGACCGAGGAACGCAAAATAGCGATCTTCGGATGCCCGGCGGATGACGTGAACTGCCACGGCGGAGGCGGGCTGAAGGTGTACGTCACGATCAACCTGGACTGGCAGGAGACAGCCAACTCGATCCTCGAAACGTGGCTGCCCTACACGGATCCATCCACGATGACCCAAGAACAGGTGAACGCCTGTATCTCTCGCTACAACGCCACCGAGACCGTCGTCCCGGCCCTCGAGCGGCTTCGCTGTGCACCCACCGGAGCAATCTCCACGGTGGACAGTGCGACCGGTGCGATTCGAGTCATGTCGAGCGGTCTCCCCTTCGACGTCGAGCAGTTCGACCTGGCCCTGCGGAGCGAGCGAAACCCGGGGTCTTCCTTCAAACCGTTTGGCCTGGTCGCCTACCTCGAATCCGGTGGCTCGCTGAACTCGTTCTGGGATGCGCGCTCTCCCATCGAGATCGAATGCCCGTTCGCGTGTGGTCCCGACGGATCGAATATCTGGACGGTGCGGGGAGGTAAGAAGGACACGGGGATACGGTTGAACCAGGCGACCTACCAGTCGGTGAACGTCGTCTACGCGCAGGTCTCCGTTGCGGTCGGTCCCGCCCACATCGTCGATGTCGCTCGCAGGATGGGTGTCAAGAAATCGACGATCCCCGAGGTGTACTCGATCGTCCTCGGAGGCGGAGGAGCCACACCGATCGAGATGGCCTCCGCATACACGAACTTCGCGACCAATGGCCTCTGGGCCGAACCGTATCTCATCGAACGCATCGAAGGTCCCAACGGCACGGTGCTGTACCAGCATGAGAACCAACGCATGCAGGTCGTCGACCCCGCGATCATCGCTGCCGCCCGCCGCCCCCTGACCAGGGTTCCCACCGGCTCCGGAACCGCGCCGGCCGCCAATATCGGCCGGCCTCAGGGAGGCAAGACGGGAACGCATCAGAACTACACCGACGCATGGTTCGTCGGGTTTGTTCCCCAGTACGCCACCGCCGTATGGGTGGGCTACCCCGACTTCCAGTATCCGATGCGCGACATCACGATCAAGAATCAGTTCTACTCCAGGGTCTACGGGGGAACGATCCCCGCTCCGATCTGGGCCGAGTACATGACCGACATCCTCGAGAACGTCCCCGTCGAGAACTTCCCGCCCGATCCTCCAGGAGTGAACAAGTACTTCATCGTTCCGAAGACGGAGGTGCCCTTCGTGATCGGGATGCAGACAGAGGACGCCGAGGACACGGTGTATCAAGCGCACCTCCAACCGATCATGGTCGAGGTGCCGTCGGTCGAGCCTGCCGGAACCGTCGTCGGACAGGACCCGAACCCGGCAGGCGAAAACGGAACGCCGATCGAACCTCTGACGGTCAGTGAAGGAACCGAAGTCACCGTCGAAGTCTCTTCCGGTGTCCCCCCCTCGGCGCCGCTGGTCGACCTCACAGGCATGGATGTGAATCAGGTGGTCACGACCCTTGCCCAATTCAAGGAGGACACCGGGGTCGAGCTCGCCTTCACGACGATATTGGTGGAGACGACCGAGCCGACACTCGTCGATACGGTGATCACCACCAGTCCGATCCCAGGCTCCACCGTGACCTTCGGCGACACGATCACACTCTTCGTCGGCAAGGCGCCACCGTCTCCGCCACCTTCCGACGGTGGCTGAGGCACCTGAAGAGATTCTTTTCGCGTCCTTACACGACGTATCTTGACGTTGGTTGGTGTTTCTTGATATCACTGCACGGTGCAGGTTGCAGTGTCCGGGAATCAACGCGATGCTCGTCCTCCCGTCGCGACTCACGCCGCGCCGACCCCGGGCGCTGCAACCAGGCGCAGTATCAGACGCAGACCGACCGTCACACCGAGCATCTGGGATGATGGAACGGTGGGAGTGCCGCCCGATGCCGCATATGTGCGCCGCTTCTGGACGGCGCTCATAGGGTCGACCGCCGTCGTCGAGCTGCTCCGCCTGGTGACTGCGGCCCGCAAGAACACCTCGGTGCCCTGCCCGATCCGGCTCCCCCAACTCGCCGCCGAGGGACTCGTCTCGCTCGAGCCCGGACGAGTGCATGTGCGTGCGACGATTCCCCCCCTCGGTCCCGGCCAGACCCGACGGCTGTCCCCGGCTCTGCGCGCCGAGCACTGCAGGGCGCTCGATGACGTGATGCGGTCCGAGAACGACTGAGCCTCGGCACATCGAGGCCCCTGCGCCGTAGGGCGGCACCTCCGCCAGCGAGCGAAACGAACCATCTCTCCCCCCAGCGAACGAAGCGGCCTGTCTCTCCCCCCAGCGAGCGAAGCGAGCGTTGGGGGGAGTACGGCGAAGCCGGAAGCGGGGCAGACAGCCGACCCAAGACCCGCTCCGCCCTCGGCCAAAGCGTCGAGGCCACCTCCCCCAGCGTCGGCCCTTCGGGCCTTCTGGGGGAGGAAACGGGGAGGGAACGAACATCTCTCCCCCCAGCGAACGAAGCGGCCTGTCTCTCCCCCCAGCGAGCGAAGCGAGCGTTGGGGGGAGTACGGCGAAGCCGGGAGGGGGGCCGGCGAAGCCGACCGGGGCCGGCGAAGCCGACCGGGGCCGGCGAAGCCGACCGGGGCCGGCGAAGCCGACCGGGGCCGGCGAAGCCGGGAGGGGGGCCATCATGTCAATGCCCCCGGATTCGCTACGCTGCCACTCATGTTCAGTTACGAAGAGTGGGCCGACCGAACACGCAGCCGGATCAATGAGATCTCCGTTGCGGAGCTGGCGGCACGCGGAGACCAGGCGCCGCTGATCATCGACATTCGTGAGGATGCCGAGTACGCCGAAGGAGCCATCCCCGGCGCGGTGCATATCCCCCGGGGCCTTCTCGAGAGCGCAATCGCCGAGCTCGTCGACCGCGACACCGAGTTCGTCCTCTACTGCAGCGTCGGCCAGCGGTCGGCCCTCGCGGCGTACGCTCTTCAGCAGATGGGCTACTCGTCGGTCAGGTCGCTTGCAGAGGGCTCGGACGGTTGGCGGATCGCCGGACATCCGTGGAATGTCCCCCGCACCTTCGATCTCGACCGACGAATCCGGTACGCACGCCACCTCGCACTGTCCGACGTAGGCGAGGAAGGCCAGCGCAAACTCCTCGATTCCAAAGTTGCGATCGTCGGTGCAGGTGGCCTCGGCTCCCCGGTTGCCCTGTATCTTGCCGCTGCAGGGGTCGGCACCATCGGCATCGTCGACTTCGACGTCGTGGAGATCTCGAACCTGCAACGTCAGATCCTCCACAGCACGTCACGGGTCGGCGAACCCAAGGTGGATTCCGCGGCGGAGACGTTGCGGGGTCTCAATCCGGACGTGACGGTGCGCCCGTACAAGGTGACGCTGGATGCCGACAACGTGCTCGACATCCTCGGCGGCTACGACGTCATCGTCGACGGTGCCGACAACTTCCCAACCCGTTACCTGATCAACGATGCCTCACTGCACCTGCGGGTCCCGGTCGTGCACGGATCGGTCTTCCGGTTCGAGGGCCAGGCGAGTGTCTTCTGGCCGTACAAGGGGCCGTGCTACCGATGTTTGTTCCCTGAGCCGCCACCCCCCGAGATGGCGCCGTCGTGTTCGGAAGCCGGAGTGCTGGGAGTACTCCCTGGGGTCATCGGCACCATCCAGGCGACCGAAACGATCAAGGTTCTGCTCGATATCGGCGAGACGCTCGCCGGCAAACTCCTCACCTACGACGCACTCGAGCAGGAGTTCCGCACGCTGCGGCTGCACCGCGACCCGTCCTGCCCGGCCTGTGCCGATGAGAACCGCCCACCGAAGATCGTCCAGTACGACCAGTACTGCGTGTCTGCCGGTACGGTCGCTCGGTGAAGTGCTCAAGTTTCTCGCATTCTGCGCCGATGACTCTCTAGTGAGGAAAGCGCTGTACCTCGTCGCCATTTGCGCATTCGCGTTCGTCCTCCTGCCCTCCCCACCTGCCTCGGCGGCCGCAGACATCTATCAGATGACATTTCCGGTCGCGGGGCCCAACCACTACTCAGACACCTTCGGGGCTCCACGATCCGGCGGCCGCACCCACCAGGGCAACGACATCATGGCCGACAAGATGACACCGATCGTTGCCGTGGCCGACGGGACGATCGGCTGGATGCACAACGAGCTGGGCGGGGACTGCTGCGCCATGGCCCTCAACCACGACGACGGCTGGGCATCGTGGTACATCCACATGAACAACGACACTCCCGGCACCGACGATGGGCAAGGTTGGGGTTTCGCTCCGGGCATCGAACAGGGCGTTCACGTCACCGAAGGACAACTCATCGGATGGGTCGGCGACAGCGGCAACGCCGAATGGACGGCGTCCCATCTCCACTTCGAACTCCACGACCCGAGCGGCACGGCCATCGATCCCTATCCGAGTCTCCAGGCAGCCGAGATGTCCATCCTGCCTCGCCTGGCGGGGGCAACTCGATATGGCACGGCCGTTGCGATATCCGAAGAAGCCTTCCCCTCAGGAGCCGACCATGTCTATGTGGCCACCGGGTCCGGATTCGCGGACGCGCTCGTCGTCGGACCCATCGCGGGCCTTGCGGGCAGCCCGATACTGCTCGTGGCCGAGACATTCGTTCCGTCGGAAACGGCAGCCGAGCTGCAAAGGCTCCAGCCCCTGACGGTCACCGTGTTGGGAGGACCCGCCACGGTCTCGGACGCTGTCATCGATCGTATCCGCGTCCTGACCTCCGCATCTGTGAACCGTATCTCCGGGATGAGCCGATACTCCACCGCGGCGGCAGTCTCAGCTTTTGGATTCCCATCGGGGGCCGATACGGTGTTCGTGGCGAACGGTTTCACATTCCCCGATGCTCTCACCGGTGCCGCGGCGGCAGCCCGTGTCGGCGGCCCGCTCCTGCTCATCGGACAGGATGTGATTCCTGAGCCGACGGCCACCGAATTGGAGCGGCTCGATCCTTCACGCATCGTCATCCTTGGTGGCGAGGGCGTCGTGTCCGCTCAGCTCGAAGAGCTCCTCCGTGCCTATTCCCCCGAGGTCGATCGGGTCTGGGGTTCCGACCGGTATGCCACCGCGGCGGCCATTTCGAGAATGTTCTTCGCCGATGGCGCGTCCACCGTGTACATCGCAACAGGGATGAACTTCCCGGACGCATTGGCGGGCACTTCGATCGCAGCCCGCGACGGAGGGCCGATTCTTCTCGTCGCCGGCGGGACGATACCCGCAGCGACGATCGATGAACTCGCCAGGTTGCAGCCTGTGAACATCGTGATCCTCGGCGGAAACGGCGTCGTACCGTTCTCGATCGAGTACCTGCTCTTGGCGGCCGTGAACTGACAAAGGCTCACATCGGCAAACCCGCTACTTACACTCCGCTGTGAGGAGGAGGGACCGCATCAAGAAAACCTTGATCGTCGGAGCCGTGGCCGGGCTGGTCCTGGCTCTGCTGCCTGCCCCTGCCCCGGTGGAACCCTCGGCCTGGGCGAGATCCACCGACCACGCGTTGTCGCTGCGAGTTCGCGGCGACATCACCGAATCTCAGATCGTTGAAGACCCCTTCACCATCGTCGGCGTTACGTGGGAGGGGCCCTCACCCA
This sequence comes from Gammaproteobacteria bacterium, assembly GCA_011682695.1. Classification (NCBI taxonomy): domain Bacteria; kingdom Pseudomonadati; phylum Pseudomonadota; class Gammaproteobacteria; species Gammaproteobacteria bacterium. Next base: position 21,631 of record JAACED010000003.1, on the reverse strand, counting down.
CGGAGATCTCGGTTCGGACACGCACACAGGGTCGCTGGAGTCCTTGGCGCACGATCCAGACAGAAGACGACCATGGTCCCGACACCGGAACCGCCGAGTTCCGCCACCAGCGGCACGGCACACAACCGGTGTGGGCGGGAGAATCCGATGCGGTGCAGTTTCGTCTCAGAGGTGGAGCACCGCGACAGGCAACCGTGACGCTCGTCGACACGACCAACCGAACGAAGCCGCTGTTCATGCGTCTCGCCGAGCGCTTCTCCCCCAAGCCGGCCGACGCCGCCGTTCCGCAGCCGCAGATTCATCCTCGTTCCGATTGGGATCCGTCGGGTTCCTGCGTGCCGAAAGTGCCTCCGAGCTACGTGCAGGTGACGGTCGCGTTCGTGCACCACACGGCAGGCTGGAACACCTACACGCAGGCCGAGGTGCCCTCCTACATCCTGGGCATCTGCCTCTACCACGTGAACACGAGAGGCTGGAACGACATCGCCTACAACGCCCTCGTGGATCGGTTCGGCGGGGTATGGGAAGGCAGGGCCGGCGGCATCGACAAGGGCGTGCAGGGCGCCCACACACAAGGCTTCAACTCCTATTCGACCGGCATCGCGCTGCTCGGCTCGTTCCAGGGCACCGGCGTGTCACCGTCCACCGCGATGCAGGATTCGCTCGTGGATCTGCTCGCGTGGAAGTTCTCGATCCACAACATCGACCCGAAGGGAACGACCACCGTAGTGTCCAAAGGTTCGTCGAAGTACGCACAGGGCACCAGCGTGACACTCAACACGATCTCCGGACACAGAGACGCGCAGGCGACGTCGTGCCCGGGCGATTCGTGCTACGTGCTCCTGCCTTCGTTCAGAGATCGGGTTGCCGTCCTCTGGCAACCGATCCCGCTCGACGCGTACACCAACCCGCTCGTCGGTGACTTCAACGGCGACGGTACCGAAGACGGTGCCGTGTTCCATCCTGCAGACGGAACCTGGTGGGTCACCGACGGTTCCTCGGGCAACGTTGGCTCCTGGGGCTCCCTGTCACCCACCACCGGCTGGGACACCCACCTCGTCGGCGACTTCAACGGCGACGGCAAAGACGACCTCGCCTCCTACCAAAACGGAACCTGGACCACCTCACTGTCCACCGGCACCTCCTTCACCCCCACCACCTGGGGCTCCCTGTCACCCACCACCGGCTGGGACACCCACCTCGTCGGCGACTTCAACGGCGACGGCAGAGACGACCTCGCCTCCTACCGGTCGGACAACGGGACATGGATGACGCTGCTGGCCACCGGCACCACGGCCACCACGGGACCCTCCGCCGTGACGTCCTCGGCCGACCACTTCAGTCTCGCCCTTTCCTTCGATGCAAACGGTGACGGTTCGGATGACATCATCCAGCTGGACGCCTACGACGGATCCTGGCACGCGGGCTTCATCGACGCCGACCGGCTCGAGTTCTCTGTACTCGAAGACGCTCCATACCGTACGACCCTTGCTCGCAGCCCCAGGCGCAGCCGAGGAGACGGCCAGTTCCTCACCTACTTCGGGCAGGAGTTCCGCTGGATACGGACCGAGACCGGGTACGGACTCTCCAGTGTCGGCAGCGTCACCCGTCTGTGGGGCGAAGATCGCTACGCCACCGCGGCCGCGGTGAGCGCGTCAGGTTTCCCCGCCGGCGCTTCACAGGTGTATGTCGCCACCGGTGAGAACTTTCCGGACGCCCTCGCCGCCGTGCCGGCCGCCTTTCACGAAGGAGCCCCGATCGTGTTGACACGAACCGGTTCGCTCCCGTCCGCCACGAGGACCGAACTGCAGCGACTTGCTCCCGATCGGATCATTGTCCTGGGCGGACCAGGCGCCGTCTCCGATTTGGTCATGGACGAACTCGATTCCCTGGCTCCGAACGGGGCCGTCCGAAGAGCCGGACCGACCCGATACGAGACCGCCGTCGAGACATCCAGGGCGGTGTTCGATCCCGGAGTCCCGGTCGTCTACATCACTTCCGGCTTCGAGTGGCCCGAGGCCGTCGCGGCAGGCCCTCCGGCCGGATTCCTTGGCGGACCCCTGCTTCTCGTCCTACCCGACGGGATCCCCAAGGCGGTACGAGACGAGCTGTCCCGGCTCCGCCCGACACGTATCGTGATCGTGGGACCTCAGACTCATGTGTCGACCACGGTGGAATCGCAACTGGCCGTATATACATCGGCCGGTGTCACCCGTATCACCGCCTCGGACCGATACGCGATGGCAGCCGCCGTCTCCGCAGACGCCTTCTCGGCCGGTATCTCGCGCGCCTTCGTGGCAACGGGGCTCGTCTATCCGGATGGCCTCACCGGTGGGGCCCTGGCCGCTCTTCACGGTGCTCCGCTGCTGCTCACGGACCCGGAGACGCTGCCTGCACCAACCGAGCAGGAGCTGCTGCGCCTGCGACCCTCTTCGGTGACGATCTTCGGCGGCGAAGGAGCGGTGAGCCCAGGTGTCGCCTCGGACCTTGCGAGGTTCCAGGCTCTCAGTGCCCTGACATCCGATCTGGACCCTTTGCCGCATCCATGACTCCGGTCAACACTCCGAGCAGCTGCTCGCGTTGCACCGGCCAGGAGATCGCCTCGACCGCTGCACGTGACGCTTCCCCCCGTTTCTCGATGTCGGCCGTCGACGCGGCATCGAGACGCACCAGCGCCGCCGCGATCTCGCCGGGATCGCCCGGCTGAACGTAGATCAGAGTCCCCTCGGGGAAATACCTGAGCAATGTCGATGACCTCCCCGCGATCACCGGAATGCCAAGCAGCACCCACTCCACGATCTTGTTCGAAAACGACAGGCCTCCGAGAGCGTCCGGCTTCGGCACGTTGACACCCACCCAGGCATCGGCCAGCACGGAAGGAATGTCCCGGTACGCCACCCTTCCGAGGAACTCGATCTGATCGGCAACGCCCAGTTCGGCGGCCAAGTCGGCGAGCCGTTTCTCATCCTCACCCTCTCCGACGATCCGGAAACGGATTCCCGGTATCGCGTCTCGAACCTCCGCCAAGGCTCGAATGACGTCGTCGATCCCATACCGCACCGCAACGCTTCCCGTGAACACCATGACTCTGCCGGCCGGCCGCTCACTGGCCGGCTCCCAGCCTTCAAGGTCGGGAACGTTCATGACAACGTCGATGGGGACACGGTGCGTCCGGGACGAGAGGAGTTCCCTCAGCGGCTCATGGACCGTAATGACCCGATCCGCAAAACGGAGCGACCAGCGTTCTTGTGTCTCCAGCAACCGGATGACCGCTCTCGAGGTCCGCTCCTTGGAGACGAAGAGTTCCGGCATCGGGTCATGGATATCCAGAACGACCGGGACGCCGAGCAGCTTCGGCACGATCGCAGCGAACACGAAGAAGTCCGGGGGTGAGTTCACATAGACCAGCGCAGGCCTGCGCACGAGAGTTCGAAGGCTGAGCCAGACGAAGCTCCAGACGAAGAACGAGGTGTACTCGAAGACATACCGCAATGCGCCGCCCCGTTTCCGGTCGATCGGAAACCGCCAGGTGCGCAAGTGGCCTTCGCTCACCGGATCGTCGAGGAAGAGGCCCTCAACGTCCCATCCCTCCCGGAGCATCACCCGAACCGTACGTCGCACCCGAGGATCACGCGCAAGGTGGGATTGGGAAATGGTAAGAACACGAGTCATGACAATCAGACGCCCCGGCGTCTGGCAACGGCCGGGATCGTTCGCAGCAGGATGCCCACGTCCATGCGGAGTGACCGGCGATCGATGTAGTCGAGGTCGTAGCCGATCACCTCATCGAACGTCAGCGCCCCACGTCCGCTGACTTGGGCCAGTCCGGTCATGCCTGGCTTCACCAACAGCTTGCGCAGAGCGTGTTCATCGTAGAACTCGACTTCGTAGGAGATCGGCGGCCTGGGACCAACAAGCGACATCTCACCGCGCAGCACGTTGAGCAGGTTCGGGAGTTCATCGAGGGAGGTGCGCCGCAGTATCCGTCCCACACGGGTCACGCGCGCATCATCGAGGAGGAATACCTCGTCTCCTTCTTCGTTTCTTCGGGACTCGGCTCTGCCCTCCACGAACCGCCGGTAGTACTCACGATGAACGCTCTCGTCATTGTCGTGAACCATGGAGCGGAACTTGACCATCGTGAACTCCGCTCCCCCTCTGCCCACACGAGTCTGTTTGAAGAACACAGGACCGGGGCTGTCCAGCTTGATGGCTGCGGCGACCACCAGAAAGACAGGGGAAGTCACCACGAGAAGCAGCGCCGACCCCACGATATCCATGAGGCGCTTGAGCAGCTCGTATCGGTGCCCCCGTGAGTCTCTGCTCTGCAACGCCATGACTTCAGTCGAGAATCGTGGCCGCTGTGGCTACATCGATGTCTCGAACCGCACGCTGAAGCCTCGCCGACTCGCGCACGGCTTCCGCAAGAGTCACTGCAGCCAAGCCGTCGGCAAGGGGGACCACGACGCCCTCCTCTCCCCTGATGGCGCGCACGAAGGCCTCGAGCTCCACTCTGAGCGGCTCCGCGCGATCGATGCGGTACTTGACCATGTTGCCTTCGCTGACGCCGTTGCGGCCACCGAACTCCGCCCAGTAGCCGACATAACTGTTCTCATAGAAGTAGAGATCTTGTGCGACATAGTCGAGTCGGTACATGCCGCCCTCGCCGATCACGGTGAGTTCGCGCACCTTCACCGGTGTGAGCCAGTTGACGTCGAGCAGGGCGATCGTGCCGTCGGCGAAACGCATCAGGGTCACCGAGAGGTCCTCATGATCCGAGTGCATGCGCCTTGCCGTCTCGGCGAATAGGCGGTCGATCGGCTTGCCGACGAGGTAGCGGATGACATCGAGCTCGTGCGTCGCAAGGTCGACGATCACTCCGACATCGCGAATCCGGTCCGGCAGGGGGCCCGTTCGGACTGCGCGAAGCTGAAATACGCGCCCGATCTCACCGGCGACGACCCCGCGTCGGAGCGCAGCGAGCGCAGGGTTGTACCGTTCGATGTGACCGACCGTGCCCACGAGTCCTCTTCCGTCGGCTGCATCCACGATGCGCCGGGCTGCTTCCACGGTGGGAGCCAACGGCTTCTCGACGAGGAAGTGGAGGTTGCGGGAGAGAGCCGCCTGCACGACCTCCTCGTGAGCAGACGTCGGTACGGCGACCACGACCGCCTCGAGGTCTTCGCGGTCGAACATGTCCAAGTAGTCGAGGTAGGTGCGGGCACGCCTCGAACGTCGCATGACCTCGAGTGCGCCGTCGGAGGGATCGGCGACTGCCACGAGTTCGACTTGAGGCAGCTCGGACAGAACCCGAACGTGGTTGCGACCCATGTTGCCGAGCCCGATCACGCCAACCCTGACAGGTGGTTGTTCCAAGGAATCGGGAAGCAGTATGGGTGACATGACGGGACTCACCTTCCAAGTGCTACGTAGCGGTGCCCGGCGTCTTCAACGATAGAGCGCTCCAGTGCGTTTCGACCGTCGACAACGACCGCCTGATCATACTCACTCCAACCGAACGCGCGGTATGCGCTGTGGCCGGTGACGACGATAAACGCGTCGGCCCGCTCGCCTTGCCACGGTGTGAAGCCGAGAGAACGCAACTGGTCCGCTTCGAACAGCGGGTCGTCCGCCAGCACGCGACTCCCCAGGCGCTCCAACGCTGCGGCCAGCGGGTAGGCCGGCGAGCTGGTCGTCTCGGGGACACCGGGACGGTAGGCAACACCGAGCAGGACGACCGTCTTGCCCTCGAGGCTTCCCAGGCCGTTCTCCACCAGGCCTGCCACCAGGTCGGGCATCGATTCGTTGACTTTGCGGGCGGCTGCAACCAGGTCGGAACCCGAGGTCGATTCCTGCAGCAGATAGGGGTAATGGGGGATGCAGTGGCCTCCGACTCCCACACCCGGATAGTGGATGTGCGAAAACGGCTGCGAGTTGGCGGATTCGATGACCTCGATGACGTCGATATCCCACTCCGACGAGAAACGTGCAAGTTCATTGGCGAACGCGATGTTGAGATCCCGATAGGTCGTCTCGGCGAGCTTGGTCATCTCGGCCGTCTCGCTCGACCCGACGACCCGAACCTCGGCAGGCAGGTAGGTCCGATAGAAGAGCGCTGCCGCGGCTGTCGAATCCGCGTCGACACCACCGACGATCTTGGGATACGTGTCGAGATCCTGCCACACGCGGCCCGATGAGACTCGCTCCGGACTGAACACGACCAGGACATCCGGCGCCTTTTCACGCAGCAGGGGCAAGTACCGGTTCCGCGTCGTTCCGATCGGCAGCGTTGTCTCGAAAATGACGGTGGTCTCCGGTCGAAGATGGGGAGCAATCCCTTCCACCGCTGCATCCAGGCTGGAGAAGTCGGGTTTCCCGTTGCGGGTGATCAGGGGTACCAGCACGATGACCACGCGTGCGCCGGACACCGCTGCGTACGAGGTGTCTGCACGTACCGCGCCCGCCGTCACCAGAGCTGCCAGGTGATCGTCGACCCCCGGTTCCCCGCCGATCGGATTCGACCCCTGATTGACCAAGTCCACCCTGCGCGGATCGATATCGATACCGACGACCGATGCTCCCCGATGCGCGTAGTACGCCGCGACCGGCAGACCCATCTTTCCGAGGCCAATGACCGCCAGGTTCACGACATCTCCGCCGATATCGCTATTGCGGCCTCGATCACCCGATCCAGAGACTCCGCGTCGACCTTCGGATGAACCGGCAGGCTGATGACCTCGCCGGATGCAGCGTCCGCCGACGGACATTCCGAAGACCACTTCTTCAGGGACGGTTGCCGGGTCAGGGGCAACGGATAGTAGATGTCAACGCCGATCTGTCTGCGCTTGAACTCTTCGACCACGCGATCCCGGTAGGGAGCGGGAACGCGAACCGTGAACTGGTGGAACACGTGGTAGGCATCCGCCGGCACGCGCGGCGTGGTGAACAGCGAGGGAAGGCCGTCGGTCAATGCCGCGGCATTCTCGATCCTGCGCCTCGTCGCCTCCGGCAGCTTGTCGAGCTGAACCCTCCCCATCGCCGCCTGGAGATCGGTCATACGCAAGTTCATGCCCCAGGTTTCGTGGTGGTAGCGATCGGACATGCCGTGGTTGCGGAAGAGTCTGACTCTCTCGGCGATCTCGGAGCTGCTGGTGGTCACAAGCCCCCCTTCACCGCTCATCATATTCTTCGTCGCGTACAGCGAGTAGGCAGCAACCCCCATTTGGCCGGGAGTGACTCCGGCACGGCGAGCCAGATGCGCTTGCGCGGCATCCTCCACGATTGCCAATCCATGGAGCGACGCGAAGGTATGCACCGCGTGCATGTCGGCCATCAGCCCATAGAGGTGGACCGGCATCATCGCAGCAGTGTTCGGTGTGATTTTCGCAGCCGCGTCGGACAGATCCATCAGGAAGTCGGCGTCGATATCGATGAAGATCGGCACGGCACCTGTGGCCAGCACGGCGTTGGCGGTGGCAGCGAACGTGAACGCCGGCACGAGGACCTCGTCACCCGGGCCGATGCCGAGTGCCTGCAAGGCAGCGTGCAGCGCCGCGGTGCCGTTCGCAACCGCGACGGCGTACCGGGCACCGGACACCAGAGCGAACGCTTCCTCGAGGGCTCGCACTTCCGGCCCCTGAGCAAGCCTTCCGCTTCGTAGCACCCGAAGGACCGCGGCTTCCTCTTCAGAACCGATGTCCGGAGCGGCTATCGGGATGAAAGTTCCAGGACCGTCTGACATTGAGGACACTCTCCTCGCCCATCTTCGATGTTGATCCGAGTTCCGCAGGAGCACACCCATCCAATCTGACGAGCCGGCACACCGGCCACCAGGGCGTGGGCGGGAACGTCCCGGGTGACGACGGCTCCGGCGGCAATCAGGGCCCAGTCGCCCACCGACACCCCGGCAACCAGAATCGACCCTGCACCAAGCGATGCTCCACGCCCAACGTTCGTACGTGTCACGTCCCAGTCGGCCTCCTGCTTCCGTGACCCGTCTGGGTTGACGGCACGGGGAATTCTGTCGTTGGTGACGATGGCTCCAGGACCGACGAACACCCCGTCGGCGAGTTGTGTTCCCTCGAACAGCAGCACACCCGACTGGATCTTGCAGTCCGCTCCGATGGTCACCGCCGGGTCGATGCATGTGTGACTTCCCACCGATGTGCGATCACCGATGACGGCATCCTCTCGCACCTGTGTGAACGCCCAGATGGTCACGTCGGCGCCGAGCTGCGCGTTCGGGGAGACATGAGCCTTGGGATCTACACCGGTCACTACTGCGCTCCTCGTCTTCTGATGACCTGCGGCGTGGCAAGGCAGTCTAGGGTTTCAAGGAGTGCACATGGAATCTCGACCGCCAGATCCCGCAAGGCTCACGCGGGCTGTAACCGTACCGGCGCGACTGGAACGCATTCTCCTTTTCGGGGTGCTTCCACTCTTCGTGGTGTCGCAGTGGCTTGCCGTCAAGTGGCAACTTCCGACACGACAGATGTTCAACGCTCTCATCCTCGTCGGAGTCGGTGCTGTGGCGGCGAGTCGTCTCGAGGACGTGAAGAGGTTCAGACGCGAAGTCGTCTTGGGACTGCTGCTCGCCGTGTTCGTGGCGGTTTCGGCGCTGGTGAACGCAGTACCTCTGGAAGTGGCGCTTCGAGGTTCGGTGCCCTATCTGGGCCTCGCGGCGCTCGCAGTCGGATCGCTCGCTCTGTTCCCGTCACCCAGGGACCTGCGGCGGGCCGGTACGGTCGCGACCGGCACTGCGGCGCTCATGGGCGTGCTGGCAGTCGCCGAGCTCATCGGAGGTGCGCCGGTATACCGTTCCCTGGGACAGAATCTGGACTATCCGCTCTGGTGGGAACGGGGACGAGCGACAGGTCTGGTCGCCAATCCCGGCCGCCTCGGACAAGTGGGTGCCATCGGCATCGCCCTTGCTCCGCTGACATCCCGGTACGGAATCATCTTGGCAGTCTTGGCGGGCGCCGCCGTCGGAACGAGCGGCAGCAGGCTCGCCATCGCGGCCACCGTCGTGATGGGGCTTCTTTCGCTCGTGGTGCGCAAGTGGAAGGGATCACGACTGCTGTGGGTCGGTGCGCTGGCGGCACTGTCGGCGTTCGCGATCGTTCAAGTGGCCGTACCCGCGGCAAGACAGGATCTTGCCTCCCGGAACCAAGCCGTCACCTCGCAACTCACGCATGCGGACGACATCACCGACGTTCGCGTCGCCAACCTCAAGGCGAGCTCTGCCGTATGGAAAGACCATCCGGTATTCGGTGCCGGTCCCGGACGTTTCGGTAGCACGACGGCCTGGCGTACCCACTCGCCGCTGCATGAACAGTACGGCCTCCCCGACGTACGTTCTCCCGAGTTCGTGGAACGGCTGCGCTCGAGTGGCGACACGAGGCAGATCGACGTCGGAATAGCGCAACTCGATATCGGGTGGTTGCAGATCGGAACCGAACTGGGTGCAGGCGGCCTCCTGCTGGTCGGCGCGCTGCTGATCTCGCTCGTCGTTCGTGCAATGTCCCGGCGATCTCTCGTGTCGGTCGCCCTTCTTGCCGTGTTGGCCGTGGTCACACTCGGAAGTCCGGGGATTGTGGACCTTTCGCTCACTGCGACCGTGTTCGTCTGGTTCGGCTCCGCACTGGGGAACAGACGTTGAGCGTCGATCCCGGTCATGACGGCAGCACGAGGCAGGTAGCTCGTAACGCTGCGCTGAGCGTCGCCGGGCTGGTCATCATCGGTCTGGTCCGCTTTGTAGAGCAGGTTGGAGCCAACGCTCTCTTCGGCGTCGAGGCACTCGCATGGGTGACGGTGTCGATCTCTGTGGCGACGCTGGCAACCGTCATAGGGCCGACCGGACTCTCGGCCGGCATCACAAAACTGATCAGCGAGCTGAGAGGATCGCGACCGCAGGACGCATCGAGTTTCGCCGCACTGTCGGCGCGTATCGCCCTGGGCCTGACGGTCCTCGGAGCTGCCGGCGGGTTCGCGTATGCCTTCTTCGATCCTTCCCTATCGGCCGGCGGGATTCGGCTCGCAGTTGGCGTCGCCCTCCTCACGTTGACCTTCGGCGTGTATCAGACAGGCAAGTCGATCCTGTACGGCGAGGAGCGCATCGGACGCTACGTTCAGGCCGAGATGATCGGTGGAGGGCTGTTCATCGCCGCCGCTCTTCTCGTCATCTTCACCGATGCTTCCTGGGCGGTGGTGCTGCCACTCGCGGTCGCATACGTGCCTGTGGGCTGGTTCGCCGCCACCCGTCTGCACGACCCGATCGTTGAGAGGGACCGCCTTCCGATACGCTCTCTCTTCGGCTACGGAGGCGTCGGGTCGGTCGGGGCTCTCTCCGGCGTCGGCTTCACCAGAGCGACCCCTCTGGTCGCCAGTTTCCTGGCCGGAGTGCCGGGGACGGCTCTCGTCGGTGCCTCCTTGGCGGTACTGGAACCTCTCTATCTGGCGCCGCGCGCGATCGGCTTGGCACTGCTCCCCCGTCTGTCTTTCGAGAAGGCGGCGGAGACGACGAAATCCACGCGGCTCGTCGAAGCGGCCACCGGAATCGTGGCGCTCGTCGCCGGGCCGTTCTGTGCGTTGCTGATACTCGAGCAGGACCGCATTCTCCAGGTCGTGTTCTCCGACCGGATCGTCGGCGGAGTGACGCTCGCCTGGTTCGCTGCCGCGTTCTTCGTCAGCGTGGTCGGCGCCCCTGCCGTGACGTCGCTGGCCGCGATCAGGGTCAAGGACGCCGCGATCCCGATGTGGTCGAGCATCGTCGGATTCACGACGGCCGGGATCATCTGGGCGGTGTTCGGCACTCGCTTTGGGACCGAGGCCGTGGCGGCGGGCTACTTCGTCGGCAGCGTGCTGCAGGTGCTCGCACCACTGATCGTGGCGTCGCGTCGCTACGAGATCAGATGGGGAAGCCTGTGGGCGAGGCTCGCCGTGGCCGGCGCAGCCGTGGTTGGCCCGGCAGTGCTGTTCCCTCCTGCCGTCTGGTTGGACGCAGTCGTTCTCTCACTGTTCGTTGCGATGCTGGCCCCCGAGCTCCGCACCCTCACGAGGATTCTGGTGCGGTCCTAGGAGGTCGGCCGGCTCGGACGACCGCCGCGGAAGCCGCCAGCCAGTAGAAGACTGCAACGCTCGGAATGTGGAAGAGGTTGTTGGACATCGTCTGGAATCCGTAGGCGGCCAGGCCGGCGACGATCGCCACCAGCAGGATGTCGGACTTCCGGCGTCGTATCGCCCCCCAGGCTGCGATGGCTCCGGGCAGCCCGACGGCGGTGACCAGCAGGATTCCTCCCGGGAGGCCTGTCTCGGTCGCAGCGAGAAGGAACGAATTGTGCGGGGTCCCGATGAGGAGGGGATGAGCCGGATCGAACTGTTTGTCGACGAAACCCCCGGCGCCCAAACCGGAAACGGGGTCCTTCTTCACCGTATCGATCGCCTTTTCGGCCAGGGCCCGCCGGTCGTTGCCCTCCTGGGTGAAGCGGCTTGCCGCCGGGGTCAGGACGATGGCCAGCGCCACCACCACGGCCACCAGACCGGCGAGGCGGGGACGCCACGCCAGCGCGAGCACGATGGCGAACCCGGCCAGAACCGCAATCTGGCTGGCTCTGGTGTAGGACAGCACGAGAGCGAAGAACAGGGCTGTGGTCGACAGGGCGAAGGTCACGCGAAGCCATCGGTCTTTGGCCGCGGCGAACAGACCGCCGGAAATCAGCGTCGGGATCAGCATGAGCGCGCCGAAGAAGTTGGAGGAAACTCCGAGTGTCCCGACGATCCGGCCGGGTGTGGTCTTGAACAGTGGCTGGTAGGGCCGCCAGAATTCGAGGCCGATGAGGCGTGCCACGATCTCGGATTCGACTTTCCAGTCGACGAAGTACGCCCACAGTCCGAACAAGGCCTCGAACAGCCCGACGACCACCAAAGATCCGATGATCAGTCGGAACATCCCGGGTCGCGCGGCGATACGGAGCAGCAGTGAGAATGCGAGGGCGACGAGGCCCCATCGGCCGACACCCCGAGTCAGCTCGCCGAGGTCGACGTGTCCGGCGAGAACCGCTGCTACACCGTTCCACAGGGCGAACAGCCACAGAGGCACGGAGATCGGGTGCACGACCTTCCGCCACCCTTCGGTGCGCACCACGCTCCACAGCGCAAGCATCGCGCCGAACACGAGTGGAAGATCGTCGAGCGATATCCCCGCGTACGTCGGCCCGAGCCGCGCCGGCACCAGCGGCGAGGCGGCGATGACGAGAATGGCCCAGGTTGCCGCATCTCTGACCACCAGCTCGGATGCGAGGGAACGAAACACGCCTCGGCGGTGAAGAACGCCGGCGGCGATCGACGCGGCACCGATCGCGACCAGGGCGCCGCCCACGTGTGACCACAAGCCCACCACGGTGGCGGTTGCCCACACGGCGATCATGGCCAGGAGAAGCGCGGCAAAGGTCGAAAGCTCTCTCGTGTCGTACTGGCTGGTTCGCGTCACGGTCATTTCGGTCCCATCATGCCATCAATCAGCGGGCACGTGTCCCCGCGATTTCGGTCAAGATACCGATCGCCTTCGAGGCAAGTACGTGCGCGTCGAAGTCGGCGGCCCGCCGTCGTGCGGCAGCGATCACTTGGGGATCGCCGCGCGTGTCGAGCCAGGCACGCAGCGATGTGCGCAGCGCTTCGGGATCGTCCGGTGGGACCGCGACCCCGCAGTCCGGCGTCGGAACCCCGGCGAGACCTCCGACTCGCGACACGACCACCGGGACGCCGGCGGCCAGCGCCTCCACAGCCACCACACCGAGCGCGTCCCGCCGCGACGGGACGGCGGCCACGTCGATGTGCGAGAAGAACGACGGCACCTGATCGGGACGGACGGCTCCGAGCCACTGTGCATCGACGCCCCGCTCGGCTGCACGCCGATGGAGAGCGGCACGTTCGGGACCGTCCCCTCCGACGAGCAGTCGCGGCTGCGGCGACATGGCGGCTACCGCGTCGAGGAGAACATCCACACCTTTGTGCTGGACGAGATCCCCCAGAAACCCGACGGTCGGATACTCGCTTTCGGCGCGTTGAACCTGCGCGAATCGGCTGAGATCCACGCCGGGCGGCACGACGCGGATTCCCGGCAGGGAGGAGAAACGCTCCTCCAGCTTTCGGGCCGTCGCGTCGGCGTTCGTCAAAATGAGCGCAGCTCGGTCCACCACGAAGTCGAGTGCCGGGAGCCGACCATCGACATCGCTGCCGTGGGCGTAGAGCGCATAGGGCCGATGGGTGAGCTTCCCGGCGATCCACCCGAAGAGCGCGGTGGGAACGAGATAGTGCGCCTCGATGACGTCGGGACGCCGTCGAGCTGCCGTCGCCAGAACACGTCCCAGCAGGACCGTGTACTTCCACAGCGCCCAAAGCCCGTGTCGGGGATCCGAGTTCGCGACGACGACCACGTCGGCGCCGCCGGCCCGGTACGCGTCGACGCGCTGCCTCACGAAGATGCCGAAGTGGGGCTTGCGGGCCCCGGGCCACATGTTGGAGATCAGCAGGATCCTCATGAGACGAGGATTTCGGCGATCCGTTCGGCTGCCTGACCGTCACCGAACCCGGTGACCGTCCCGAGTGGAGCCGGCTTCGAGAGGGCTTCCAAGACGAGCGCTGCGTCCAGACCGACGACGCTGTTCCATCCTCCTTCGAGCGTCTCCGGCCATTCCGTTTCGCCTCGCAGCGTGATGCATCGTGTGCCGAGCAGCACCGTCTCTTTCTGAAGCCCTCCGGAGTCGGTGAGGACCGCCTCCGCGCGTGCGACCAGAGACAGCATGTCGACATAGCCGACCGGTTCGATGGCCTGTACGTTCCCGGGCAACTGAAGTCGGAACCGTCGAATCGATGCGGCGGTGCGGGGGTGGACCGGCAGCACCACCGGGCCCGGCACGGCTCCGAGGACCTCGAGAGCGGCGCGCAGATGATCCTCACGGTCGACGTTGTCGGCACGGTGCAAGGTGGCCACGTAGTACCTCCCGTCCACACCGATGCGAGCCGCCGCGTCGGACCGCAATCGGGGACGGATCATCTCCAGAGAGTCGACCATCACATCCCCTACGAGATGCACACCGTCGTGAATCCCCTCTCGGGCAAGGTGGTCGACCGCCGTGACGGTGGGGCAGAACAGGAAATCGGAGACGTGGTCGGTGAGGACCCGGTTGATCTCCTCGGGCATGTCACGTCTGCCGGAACGAAGCCCGGCTTCGACGTGGGCTACCGGAATGTGGAGCTTCGCTGCGGCCAGCGCGCCGGCAAGTGTCGAGTTCGTGTCACCGTAGACCAGCAGGACGTCGGGATGTTCGGCATCCAGAGTCTGCTCGACTCCTTCGAGCATCCTCGCCGTCTGCGCACCGTGGGATCCGGAGCCGACACCCAGGTCGACATCAGGCCGGCGAAGGTCGAGTTCCTCGAAGAACACCCGCGACATCCTGTCGTCGTAGTGCTGCCCGGTGTGCACGAGGATTTCCTCGGCTCCCGCGGCTGTGAGCGCCCTGGAAACCGGGCCGGCCTTGATGAATTGGGGTCGCGCACCCACAACGGAAACGATCTTCAAGGAATCCCTCTCGGTCGGTCGTCTTCACTCCGACTCGTGCGAGTGTACCGGCGAAGTGCCGGACGGTTTCATGATCCGAGGAGGAGCGCAAGCTCCGTCCTGACCGCTTCGGAGACCGCTCCCGTGCCACCGAGCACCACGACGCGACCGGGCGCCAGACGAACGATCTCCGTCGCCGTGGCCGAGGGCACACTGGTGGGCGAGACGAGCAGCACCGGCGATCCGTCGAAGGCGGCCGCCGCTCCCCCGGCGAGAGCGTCCGGGAACGACGCCGCGGTCGCCACGTAGACCACGGACACACCAGGGTCGAAGAACGATGCCGAGATCGCCGCGCCGGTCGCGTAGCGGTCCCCGCCGGCGAGTCGCTGGACCGAACCCGACGTGTATGAGGCCAGCGCAGCCTCGACGTCCGGCGAGACGACACCGGTGCCGCCGAGGACGACGATCTTCGCCGGCTGCAATCGTGCCAGTTCGGCGGCGGTGGCTGCAGGGACACTGTTCCCAACGAGCAGGATCGGTCCGCCACCCAACGCCGCGACGGGCCCGCCGGCGAGCGCGTCGGGGAAGTTGGCGCCCGTCGCCACATAGGCAACGGTCACATTCGGTGCGAACGACGCCGCGGAGATCGCTGCGGCGGTCGCGTAACGGTCGGCGCCTGCGAGACGCGTGACCGAGCCGGACGTGTAGCCGCCGAGCGAGGCTTCGACTCCCGCGGATACCGCCCCGATTCCGCCGAGTACGACGATCCGCTGGGGTTGCAGTCGTTGGAGTTCACCCGCGGTCGCCGCCGGAATGCCCGTGGGAGCAACGAGGAGGACCGGTCCTTGCCCTCGAGCCGCGGCGGTGCCGGCGAGCGCGTCGGGGAAGTTGGCGCCCGTCGCCACATAGGCAACGGTCACGTTCGGAGCGAACGCCGCCGCGGAGATCGCAGCGGCGGTCGCGTAACGGTCGGAACCGGCGATGCGGTCCGGGAGCGGACCGAGGGGAACCGGTTGCGTCTGGATCCCTTTGCCTTGGTTCTTGACGACGTCGACGGCCTCGAGATGTATGTCGTCGAGTCCTGGATAAGAGAACGTGTAGTCGACCTCGACCCGGTAGGTGCCCGACGACGACAGACCACCTGCCGGCGTGTACCCGGGGAGGCTGTAGCGCAGGTCGGGGCCACCCGGATAGACGCCGATCTTGCTACGCGTGTTGGAGTAGACGAGGTTCCCCGCGGGGTCATAGATGCGAACATGA
Organism: Gammaproteobacteria bacterium; assembly: GCA_011682695.1. Lineage (NCBI taxonomy): Bacteria > Pseudomonadati > Pseudomonadota > Gammaproteobacteria > Gammaproteobacteria bacterium. Next base: position 5,814 of record JAACED010000003.1, on the reverse strand, counting down.
AGATCGCCGACGAGGCCGACGTTGCCGGTGGCGTTGACATACTGGCGGAGGTAGATGCCGCTGTTGTACACGTCGACCTCGGCCCAGGTCCGGGCGCGACGGTCGAGGGGCGCCGACGTTCCGCCCGTGGCGGCGGCCCAGTCGATGGACTGGACGAGAAGCTCACGAGCGATGCTCCCCTGGGTGACTCCCTCGTGCGTCTGCGCTGCGTTTGTGGCGTTGAGCTCCGGAAGGAAATCGAGGAGGTCGAAGTCGAAGAAGACGAGCCGCCCGGCGCCGTAGCCTGTCGCCTGTGCTGCGGTGTAGCCGTCGTACTGGGACGCGTCGACACCTTCGGCAGAACCGGTGCCCGGTGGAATCGAGAACCGCAGCATCGAGGTGGCGTTGGTGTTGAAGATGCGCCCGAACTCGGCTCCGGCTCCGGTGGGTCGGTCGAGACGAACCGACGAGATCCCGAGGCTGTCGAGTGTGCCCTGCACGATCGGGTGGGTCGGCGCCTCGTCCAGGATCGAGAAGGTCTTCGGTGTGGGATCGTTGATGAAGATCGTCTGATATGCCTCCGACAGCGGCCCGTACTCGTAGACGGCGCTGTTCATCTCCAGCACCCAGAACTGAAAGCCGCCGTCCGAGTTGGCGGGTGTCGGGCACGTCCAGTCCGACTGGGGATTCGTGACGTATCGAGGATGCACCGTTCCGGTCCACCGGCACCCGTCTCGAGCCAGCATCCGCGGCGAGATGAACACCCCGACCAGTGAACCGCCCTGCTCCACCCAGTCCCGTACGGTGATCGAGGCGCTCGCCGACATGACCCTGGTGAGGGGCAGCATGAGCACGTCGATCGAATCGAGGAACGCCCGGCTCTCGAGGTCGGCATCAACGGCGGTGACGACGTCGTAGCCGGCATCGGTCAGCACCTGGGCGACGCGAGGCGGACGCTCCGTCCACCATCCGAGTTGGGCGAAGTTCACATAGGTCGATTCCGAGTCGACCACGGCGACGCGCAACGGCGCGGCTGCCAGGGCCGATACGGACGGTAAGAAGGCGACCGCGATCAGGAATGCCACCAGAAGTGTGACGGATCGCTTCACACTTGCGTCATCGGCCCGCGGGGCGCCAACCTTGAATGGGTCACGGATGGAGCTCTGTTTCGAGCGGCTCGCCGAGCACTTCCAAGATCATGTTCTCGTACTCATGGTTGTCCATGACGATCTGGTCTGGTGCCAGGCTCGGCACAGGAGCATCGACTGCCATATGCACGAGCGGTGGCGTGGCATCCGCCTCGAGGGGACCGTCGATCTCGTAGATGACCACCCACTGAGGAAGGTTCTCCAGTGACGACTGGTAGACCCTGTGGGCGTTCGGCTGGGCTTCCAGGTACGGAAGGATGACGCCGCCATCAAGGGCGGAGGCGATCGAGGCGAAGTTGCCGGTCACGACGAGGAGCGTGCCCTCGTTGGCGGCGGCGTTGAGCGACTGTCCGTAGAAGGCGCTCACCGTCCGGCGAGCGACAGAGATCGCGACGGGACGGTCCTCCTCATCCGGGTGTGCCGGCACACTCCCGGCCCACCAGGCTCTCTTGTTGAAGCGAAGGGTGATATGGGTGCTCGCCGATCGATCCTGCGTGAACACCGGCGCGAGTTCCATCTGCAACGATCTGGCCGCAAGGACCGACATGAATGAGGAGAAAGCCGGCGTCGAGACCACGTCGTCCGATTGGCTGCCGAGCCAAGCTGCGGAGGCACTGACCGCCGGGGCGTCCCAGGTCAGCCCGCGCGCGTCGAGACGGTCATTGGTCTTGAAACCGGCCACCACGTTCACAGAGATGAACACGAGCGAGACCACCACGACCAAGGGTCTCCACAGCCAACGCATGGTTTGCAGATTCCATGTGTCGTGAGCCCACAGTGCCACCAGCAGCGCCACCCCGTAGGCCAGCAACACTCCGTTGCGGGGGCCGAGACCGGCGAGGGACGAGTGGACAATGAGCGCGAGTCCAAGGGAGACCATGGACAGCACGATGAAGACGTCCCTTCTCTTCCGGCGCCACAGCCCCCACGCAAGGGTGGGTACGACGGCTGCGAGCAGTGCCGTGCGAGCCGTCCCCCGATACAGCCAACGGTCCAGATCGTTGCGTAGCGCTATTCCGACCTCGCCGAGAGGTCGTATCAGTGGAACGGCGACTGCCAGCAGCCAGATCGTCCCGACGAGCAGGAGCCCCAGCCATGGCAGCTGTACGGACCGCGTCGACGTAACCTCGACGTCGTGCCTTCGACCGACGATCGTCCCCACCGTGGAACCGATAACGATCCCTGCAAGCAACCCGTACGCCGACCATCCTGCGAAACCTCCAAGTCCGGTGGGCAACACTCCTGCATATCGCAGAGAGACCATGGACCACAATCCGACGGGCACCACCCAGCCAAGGATGATCTCAGGGGTCACACGTGCTGCGTGACGAATCCCTCGTGTCCCGGCCACGATGAGAACCGGGAGGAGGAGCGCAAGACCCATTGTCTCCTTCGAGAGAAACGCGAGGCCCAACAGCATCCCGACCAGCAACCATCGTGCGCCGCGTCCGTGACCGTCGGTGGGAAGCACCAGTATGGCTGCGAGCACGAAACTCACTGCAAGAACGTCTGGGACGAAGAACAAGCCGCCAGAGACGAGCGGAAGCGGCTGGACGATCACAAAGATCCCGGCTGCTGCAGCAGGCAGCCATCGCCGCGTGAACCGGCAGGCGAGGCCACATGTCAAGAGTGCGTTCAAGATGAGCAGAGATCGAGTCACCCACATGGCCATCTTGGCGGTGACTGGCAGAACCAGCCAACCCCCGGCGATCACGAGAGGGTATAACGGCCCCCGGAACGTGGCGAACGAGCCGTCGGGGAATCGGTACCCGTGACCTGTGCGGAGTGACTTCGCAAGAGCCAGATAGGCGCCCCCGTCGTAGTTGACGAACCAGTTGTCCCACAGGAAGAGCAAGATGTAGCCGCCACAAGCGACGGCTACGAAAAGGACACCCCACCGGATCGACTCACGGGTGCCTCGCATCATGTCTCAGACCTTTCGTAAATGCCCGAGATACCCCGTCACACCTGAGCCTCAGGGCGTGCAACGCCAACGACCACACGCCAGACGCGCCCGTGAGGGAGTACCACGACTCCCCCACGGTACCAACAGAGATCAGTAGCTCATGTAGCCGAGGCGATCACCGATCGCGCTCGGATCACGGCGCCGAGACAGTCACCGTCGGCACGTAGATGCCTGCACAGATGCCGTAATCCACCGTGCCAGGGTTCCCGCTTTCATCAACCGTCGTTCCGGTCACGAAACGGATGCCGACGGTTTGGGCGGTCGATCCGGCCACCAACTGAACTCGAACCCGCTGGATCTCGGTGGTTCCTGACGGCAACAAGTCGCCGTCCGTGACCCGAAGTGCCTTCCACACGTATCCGGTAGGTGCCGGTCCTCCCACATCAAAACCGTCTTGTACACAGTTACCTGCCGTCTCGACCCACAGCTTGGCCGAGAAGTTCGTCCCAAGGGGATGATGACCCATGGTGTCCGAGTCGAAGTCCTTGAGTGCTCCAATCGACCAATCGTCCGGCATGAGCACCCACACCGTCGGACGCCCCTGAAGATCTGAAACGCTTCGCAGCTGGATTACCGCCGTCATGCTCTCCCCGTATACGAGTTGAGTCTTGTTGATATAGGCGTTCTTGATCGTGTAGCAGCCCGACGCCACCATCGCGAACACAAGCAACACGGCAACCAATAGAAACTGTTTCTTCCGATGTGACACGTCATCCTCCCTTCGCCAGCGCGCTGGCATTGACCCTGACTGCGACACTACACGCTACGGTCGCGCCATGTCCTGCAACACAGTAAAATCATTGCAGATATGCGACGCTCTTGGGCCGGCACGATCGGCATGATCTTCATTGTCATAGCTTCAAGTTGTTCGACATCAGGAACAACTCCAAACGTCAGCCCCTCTTCTTCGGCGTTTACCGAGGAGAACGCCGACGCGATGGAAAACACGGTGCTCGATGCGCTCATGGACATCGTCTCCGGAGATCGAGATGGGCTGTTGTCTCTTACACTGAACGAGGATCGCCAGTTTCTGGCGGCTGTGAATCGTCAAGACAACGCGGGCGATTTGATGGTTGACCGCTTGAGCGCCAGTCTCGTCGGAGCCTTCGGACCAACGGGTATCTCGAAACTCAGAGTCAGCTACGTCGGCACCGACCACGACTACTACCGTGTCGATGTGAGCCCCTCCGCATCCGGGCCCGGCCTTCCGATTCTCCTGAATATCGAGAAGTCGAAAATCGACCTGCTGGCATCATTTGCCGGTTATGTCGCTTCCGACCTGTTTGCCGCTGCACAAGCAGATCCCGAAGTGCACGCCATGCTGAGATCGCGCCTCCATGCTCTGAAAACCGCCGATATGCTTGCTCTTCCACAACTCCGGAGTCAGCCGGGACAGTTGCGTGCGCTGATTCGATCGCTCGAGAGCGGATAGCAGACACCCCCTTCAAGAACTGCGATCTCGGGAACAACACCTATACTCCTGCCTCACTTGAGATCAGGAAATCGTGATTCGCCGCCGCCATCCCATCATCATCGTCTCCGGCCTTCCCCGCTCCGGGACATCCATGATGATGCGCGCACTCGAGGCTGGAGGCATCCCTCCACTCACCGACAGGGTGCGCGCCCCCGATGACGACAATCCTCGGGGTTACTACGAGTTCGAACGAGTGAAGCGCCTCCCCGACGGAGATACGGGCTGGCTCGATGATGCGAGAGGCAAGGCAGTGAAGGTCATCGCTGCGCTCCTCGAGTACTTGCCATCAGGCTACTCGTACCAGGTGATCTTCATGCACCGGCGGATGCCGGAGATCCTCGCCTCCCAACGCAAGATGCTCCTTCGGCGAGGAGAAGATCCCGACCAAATCAGCGATGAAACCTTGGAACGCGCCTTCGGCAAGCATGTAGCCAGGGCCACGTCCTGGCTCGCCCGGCACCCGGATTTCAAATCTCTCGACATCGACTACCACGCCATGCTGGACCGCCCCAAGACCCACGTTGCTCGCGTCAACACTTTTCTGGGAGGCCATCTCGACGAACTCGCGATGGCCGGCGTCGTGGACCCGACTCTCTATCGCAATCGGGCTGAGCACTCCTGACGGAAGGCATCGACCACCTGAGAGTCGCGAGTGTCTCGACCGGCGACCTCGGCGGTGTTCTGCCGGCCAGAAATGCCGCTCGCTGCGTTCTCCGCCTCGACGCACCTGCCTCGGCATCGACACCCCGAACGTTGCCGGCCAAGGTACTGATATGGGGTGGTCGGTCAAGTTGGGGCGGTTTGGGTGGGGGTCGGGGTGGTGGGGAGCGGGACGGACGGGAGTGTGGCAGCGGCGGTTGACCATACTGATATCCGCGGATCGGAACCGCACATCTTGGTTTCGCCGGAACCTGCCTCTGACTAGCTTCGCGTGTCTTGGACGCATAGTGCCTTACGAGGGTTGTTCCGCTGTTTTCCCCGTCCGTCTCGCTGTTGGGTGGCTTCTGTGAGTGTCCGCCAGAGACTGCGTGCCGACTGAAGCGAGGCGGAGTGTTGCAGGTGACGAGCCGTCTCGATCCTGGGGGAGGCGTCTGGTAGGCGGGGGTGCCCAAAGCGTGTTTCTCTTATTCGTTGAGGTTGCCGGTCATGAGTCCCCACACGAACCCGGCGAGTTCTCGGGCTACGCCTACGACCGCAACGTTGGGGTTCTTGCGGGCTGTGAGTCTCTGGAACCGGTCGTGGAGGCG